>NZ_AKJI01000049.1:0-131441 GCF_000282415.1 Pseudomonas sp. GM60 | reverse complement strand
GCCCGCGAAGGCGTCATCACTGCCCGAACAAAACCTTCTGCCCCTCCGGCGACGTAAACATCCCATCCCCGTTATGCCCAACCCCGGGCACTTCGATCAATTGCTGATTCAATCCTTGCGGATGGCTGCGCTTCAAAAACTCAAAATAATTGCGCCCGCGAATCAATCGATTAGCGCCCTGGGCTTTCGCCTCACAACTTTTATCCAGTGCCGGATGGTTCGGATCAATGTCCTGCTGCCCCAGTAGATAAACGATGTCACGCTGAACGTAGTTTTCCTCCAGTTGCGCGGGCGTTTGTCCTTCGGCGTAAGCGGGCAAATCTGACAGGCCATACTTCCAGCGGTTGAACGCCGGGCAACCGGCGTGACTGAACGCCACTGGCCGCCGCTCATCGAAATACGCGTAGGAAGACGGGTTGGCGATGACGTAGCGCATGTGCACGCCAGCCGCCTTGAGCTCCGGTTGATCGTGACTCAACAACGCATAACGCTGAACCACCTGAGCGCCGCCCGAGTGGCCCGCGATGACGACATCCTTCACATCCGGAAACTGTCGACGATCGCCGAGCCGGGCGATGATCTGGTCGAGAGCCGCGTAGGAACTCAGCGCAAACGGAGCGGTGGATAAACCGCCGGCCATCCAGTCATTGCCCTGCCAGCGCAACACGGTGTCGGCGACTGGATGGAGTTCCACGTCGGTTTCATTGAGAAATTGCGGAGCGATCACCAACGTGTTGGCGCTTTGCCCTGCTTGCTCTGCCGCACGCTCGGCACTCTGGCGGTAGGTTTCAGCATTGCGCAACCGACCGTGGATGATGATCAGCACACGTTCGATTTTCGCCGGCGCCGGGCCGATGCCCACCGCCATCTCACCTTCTTTCAACAAGAGTCGGCCGGGGCTGATCTCCTTGACCCCATGCTCGGCAGCCTGGGTACAGGTGCAAGTAAACAACAACATCAACAACCACTTTTTCATTTACAGATTTTTCGCCGCAAAGGTATCGCACTGGCCCACCTGGCCTTGCGCAAATCCGGTTTTGAACCAGCGCACCCTTTGCGCCGACGTGCCATGGGTAAACGAGTCCGGCACCACGCGACCCTGGCCTTGCTGCTGCAAGCGGTCGTCGCCGATGGCGTTGGCGGCATTCAAGGCTTCTTCGATGTCGCCCGGCTCCAGCCAGTTCAGGCGTTGCTGTGCATTGTTGGCCCAGACACCCGCGAGGCAATCCGCTTGCAGTTCCTGACGCACCAACAAACCACCGTCACCTTCCATTTGCCGGCCTTGCTGACGGGCTGCCTGAATTTTCGCGGAAACGCCGAGCAAGGTCTGAACATGGTGTCCGACTTCGTGAGCGATCACGTAGGCCTGAGCGAAATCACCCGCAGCGGCAAAGCGTTGCGACATTTCCTGGAAGAAACTCATGTCCAGGTAAACCTTCTGGTCTGCTGGGCAATAGAACGGCCCGGTCGCCGAGGTGGCCAGGCCGCACGCCGAGTTCACCCGGTTGCTGAACAGCACCAGCGTAGGATCTTTATACTGCCGGCCGGCCTGCTGGAAAATCTGGCCCCAGGTGTCTTCGGTGTCACCGAGGATCGAACGTACGAATTCCGCCCCTTCATCATTGGCTGGCGGTGCCTTGCGGGTTTGCGTCGGTGCCGGTGCCGATTGCTCGGTCATCTGCCCGGTGAGTTGGCCGAGGATCTGCAACGGGTCCTGGCCGGTGATCCAGCCGATCCCGACAATCAGAATGATCGCGGTCAGGCTCAGGCCCTTGCCGCCACCAAAACGCATCCCGCCACCACCGCCGCCGACATCATCACCACGGGCATCGACCACGTTGTCGCTGCGTCGGCCTTTTTTCCATAGCATGTGGGAATCCTCTGATTATCGTGGGGATGAGTGTTGCTGGTGAGTGGGAGCGGCGCCAGTCCGGTCGTCCGGCTTTTATGCGGGCGGGAACATTACTGAGTGTATTGAACATGGATAGCCCATCGAATTCCGTCAGGTGATGGGTTTTTTATGACGTCAGGGCGAACGCCCGATGACTTGTAGGAGCCGGCTTGCCGGCGATGGCGATCTTATGGACGCTATCGCCGACAAGCCGGCTCCTACGAAAAGCAGTTATGTGATTACCGGTCGAACGCATCCCACACCGGAGCGAAGTCTGGGCTGACCAGTCGTTCGCGTTTCGACAACCCGGCAATCAACGCCCGGTCTTCGTCATCGAGCTGGACTTCGAGCGAGGCCAGGTTGGCCAGTTGATTAGCCTCGCTACTGGCCTTGGGGATCGCCGCAACGTTTGGTTGATCAAGCAGCCATTTGAGTGCCGCTTGTGTCGGCAGAGCCCCGTGTCTGGCGGCGATCTGCTGGATTTGCGGGATGTCCGAGACCTTGTTGCGGGCTAGCGGCGAGTAGGCCGTCAGTGCCAGGTCATGTTGACGGGCGTAGTCCAGCAGCGCGTTTTGTCCGAGCAACACGTGGTATTCGACCTGAATGGCAGACAGCGGTGCGCCCAGTTCTTCGACGACTTTGCGCAGCAGCGGCAGCGGAAAATTCGCCACGCCGATGTTGCGCGCCAAGCCTTGCTCCTTGAATGACACCAGGGTTTCGATCGTGCGTGGCAGGTCCCAATCGGTGGTCGGCCAGTGGACCATGAACAGATCAACGTAATCGCTGCGCAAGGCCTTGAGGCTGCGGTCCATGGAGTGGCGCATGGCATCGGGTTGCAGTTGATCCCACCAGACTTTGGTGGTGACGTGGATCTGCTCGCGAGGCGTAGGACTGTTCACCAGCGCCTGACCGACAGCGTCTTCGTTGTTGTAGGCGGCAGCGGTGTCGATATGCCGATAACCCAACTTCAACGCCTGTTCAACGGCGCGTGTGCATTCTTCGCCGAGCATCGGCCAGGTGCCGAGGCCGAGTTTGGGCATGTTCAAACCCTGTGCATTAACGATGCGCTGCATGGTCGATCTCCTGTTCGTAAGCAGTGATGCCGGCGATATGTCGCGCGGCGATGTAGCCGAACGTCAGCGCCGGGCCGAGATTAATGCCGCCGGCGGGGTAATGCCCGCCCATGATGCTGGCCATGTCGCCGCCCGCGGCGTACAGCCCGGCGATGGCCTGGCCGGATTCGCCGAGGACCTGGGCGTGTTGATTGACCTTGAGCCCGGCGAAGGTGCCGAAGCAGCCGGGCTGGACCTTCACCGCGTAAAACGGCCCTTGCTCGATGGGGGCGACGCACGGGTTGGGTTGCTGCAAGGCGTCACCCTGTTTGCGGTTGTAAGGCGTCGAACCGCGGCCAAACAAGGGGTCTTCACCGTTGCGCGCATGCTGGTTGTAGTCCGCCACAGTGCTGCGCAAGCCGTTTGGGTCGATGCCGCAGGCGTGGGCCAATTCCTCGATCGTGTTGCCGGTTTTCAGATAGCCGCTGCGGATAAAGGATGACAACGGAACCGGAAAAGGCCGAGAGATGCCCAGCCCATATCGGCGTTGAAAACCATGGGTGCAAATCAGCCAGGAGGCAACCTCTTCGCCGGCAGGCGCAGCGGCAACCATGGCCGTTACATAGTCGTAGTAGCCGTTCGCTTCATTGACGAAGCGCTGGCCGTTGCTCAGTACGCCGATGATCCCCGGTTTGCCCCGTTCGATGATGTGCGGGAAGTGACCGATGCTGCCATCCCTGTGTGGCACTTGCGAGACCGGCGCCCACGCTACGGGAGAGGCCATGTCGGTGTTGACCCGGGCCCCGGCGCTTTCGCCCAGGCGCAAACCGTCACCGGCCACGCCGAGGGGGGGCAGCGCCCAGTGTTCGTTGCCGGTCGGTGTGCGCGGGAACAGTGCCTTGCGCCGCTCGATGTCATTGGCAAACCCACCGGCCGCAAGCACCACAGCTTTGCGCGCATGGATGCGGACCTTGCCCTTGGCGGTGCTCACCAGCGCGCCCCGGACCTGATCGCCTTCGCGAAGCAACTCACTGACAGGCGCTGATTCCCAGAGCAGTACGCCAAGGTCTTCGGCAGATTTTGCCAGGCGTGCGACCAGCGCCACGCCGTTGACCAGTTGCATCGCCCGGCCATGCACAATGAGGTCGAGCAGGTGCCGGGTGAAGCGCCGGGTGACGTGCCACGCGGCGGGCACCGAACGGGTCAGGTTGAGAAACGCGGCCAGGTCCGCCCCCGCCATGATCGGCATGCCCATGAACGAAGTTTCCCGCATGGTTTTGCGAAGACGCCTCAGCAGCTTGCCGACTTTTCGCCCGTCATAGGGCGCAGCGATCACCGAACGTCCGCCCGTACCGGCACCAGGCGTATCGCCATGTATGTCGGCGATGGCATTGCCATCGGCGAATTGCAGCGAGGTGTGCTGTTCGAAAAAGGCGACCATCCGTGGGCCCGCCTCAAGGAACGCATCGATCATTGCCGGTTCGTAACGCTCACCGAGTTCATGCTTGAGATAGGTGCGCGGCAACTCGACGTCTTCGACGATGCCGGCGCGGCGGGCCAGAGGATTGCACGGCACCCAGGCCCAGCCGCCGGACCACGCCGTGGCTCCGCCGAATACCGGGTCTTTCTCCACCACGATGACTTTCAATCCGTGCCATGCAGCGGTAACCGCTGCCGATAACCCGGCTGCACCGGAGCCGACGACCAATACATCGCAGTCGATGTCTGGAGAGCTGTGGGATTCGGCAGGCATTGTTTAAAACTCCAGTGCATATTTTTAGAATTTGATTCCAGAAAATATAGCGACATGA
Organism: Pseudomonas sp. GM60; assembly: GCF_000282415.1. Lineage (NCBI taxonomy): Bacteria > Pseudomonadati > Pseudomonadota > Gammaproteobacteria > Pseudomonadales > Pseudomonadaceae > Pseudomonas > Pseudomonas sp. GM60. Next base: position 126,687 of record NZ_AKJI01000049.1, on the reverse strand, counting down.
ATCCGCTCGGCAACCGCTCAGCCGATAAAACGGGCGGTTACCGAACAAGCAGTTCCAGATTTCGCATTAGGCGGTTTGTCTTCTAGAATCGGGCAAATTTCAGGCGGAACCTTCCATGGCCGGCAGTCAGATCGAACGTGTTTTCAGCGTGCTGGAAAGCCTCACCAGTGACCCTCGCGGCCTGCCGATGCAGACGCTGGCAGAGCAACTGGACATCCCTAAAAGCGCGACTCATCGCTTGCTCGCCGAGCTGATTCGGCTGGGTTACGTGCGGCAGAATCCGGATAACCTGCGCTATCACTTGTCGACCAAACTGGTGGCCATGGGGTTTCGTTATCTGTCGGGAAGCGGCGCCGATATCGTGCAGCCAGTGCTTGATCGCCTGGCCCAGGAAACCGGCGAACTGGTGCGCCTCGGGGTCATCGAGGGCGAGCGTCAAACCTGGATCGCCAAGTCCCAGGGTGCCCGCTCCGGTCTGCGTTACGACCCGGATATGGGCCGTGATGCGCCACTGTTTTACACGGCGTCGGGCCATGCGTGGCTGGCCTGCATGAGCGATGCCGAAGCGTTGTCGCTGGTGGAACGCCAGGGCGGCGAGCGGCCAAAAGACCTCGGGCCGAACGCGCCGCGCTCCAACATTGAATTGCTCGAGCGCCTGCGTCTGGCGCGAGAGCAGGGCTACGCCTGGGTTGAAGAGAGTTCGGCGGTGGGCACTTCGGCGATTGCGGCGGTGGTGCGTCACCCGAGTGATGGGCGAGTGATCGGGGTGCTGAGCATTGCCGGACCGAGCGCGCGGATGCCGGGGGCGCGGCTGCATGAGTTGGCGCCGTTGTTGTTGAGATTTGCCGAAGAGTTGTCGGCGGCGAGTCTCGCGTCAGAATTCTTCAGTTAACCACCGCCGCACAGGTAACCCTGTGGGAGCGGGCTTGCTCGCGAATGCGGTCTATCAGCGCATAAATGCTGCGACTGACACACCGCATTCGCGAGCAAGCCCGCTCCCACATGGATCTTTGTTCGCCGGAAAGTTGTGCGTTGTTCGCACGCTTTCGTGAATCGCTTGTGTAAGAATCTGGAACCAGGTTCTAAATTGTTGAGGGTCAACCAACAATAATCACAAGAGGACCGCACCATGACTTCGCCCGTTCGCATCGCCCTGATCGGTGCCGGCAACATGGGCCAGCAGCATTACCGGCATCTGCACACCCTGAAGGACGCGACCCTGTGCGCGGTAGCCGATCCTGGCCCGCAAGCGGCAGGCCTCGCCGCCGAATGGGGCGTGGGGTATTTCTCCGATCACCGTCAGATGCTGGAGCAGGTGAAGCCGGACGCGGTCATCGTGGCCAACCCGAACACGCTGCACGTCAGCACCGCGCTCGATTGCCTGGCTGCCGGCGTGCCGGTCCTGCTGGAAAAACCGGTCGGCGTGCACCTGGATGAGGCGCGCGAGTTGGTGGTTGCCTCGAAAGCCACCGGCGTCCCGGTGCTGGTCGGCCATCATCGTCGGCACAATCCACTGATCGTCCGCGCCCGCGAACTGGTGCAAAGCGGTGCTTTGGGACGGCTGACGACGGTGACGGCGCTCTGGCAATTGCGCAAACCCGACAGTTATTTCGAAACGCCGTGGCGCCGCGAACCAGGCGCGGGAATGTTGCTGACCAACCTGATCCATGACCTCGATCTGCTGCGCCATCTGTGCGGCGAAGTGCGGCAGGTTCAAGCGATCACCAGCAATGCCGTGCGCGGGTTTGCCAACGAGGATTGTGCGGCGGTGTTGCTGCAATTCGACAACGGCGCACTGGGCAGCCTCACCGGTTCCGACGCGGTGGCGGCGCCCTGGAGTTGGGAGCTGGATTCCGGGGAGAACCCGGTGTATCCGCGTCAGGCGGATCAGCCGTGTTACTTGCTGGCCGGTACCGGCGGCGCGTTGAGCATTCCGCAACTCAAGCGCTGGCATTACGCCGACGCTGATGGGGGATGGCATCAACCCTTGTTGCCGATGCAGGAAAGTGTCAGCGCCGATGAAGCCCTGGGTTTGCAGTTGCAGCATTTCGTGCGCGTGGTGCGTCGGGAAGTCGAACCGTTGGTCAGCGCTGCCGATGCGGCACGCACACTGGCGTTGATCGAAGCCATCCGCGAAGCCGCCGAAACCGGTCGCGCCTGCACCCCCGTGGTGATCGAGGAATGAACATGAATGAACGGATCTTTTCCCTGGCCAGCCTGACGGTACTGGAGTTGTCACCGCCGCAGATGGTGGACGTCGCGGCACGTGCCGGGTACAGCCACGTGGGACTGCGCCTTGAGCCGGCGACACCCGAAGAACATCACTTTGCGCTGGTAGCCGATGTCGGTTTGCGGCGTGAGACGCTGACGCGGCTGCGCGACACCGGTATTCGTGTGCTGGATGTTGAAATCCTGCGTCTTAAACCGGAAACGGTCGTCGCCGACTTCGAGAAAATTCTGGCAGTCGGTGCGGAGTTTGGTGCCAGTGAATTGCTGGTGGCGGGTAATGATTCTGACGAGCAACGGCTGACGGAAAACTTCGCCCGGCTTTGTGATCTGGCGGCGCCTTACGGACTGCACCCGCACCTGGAGTTCATGCCCTGGACTGATGCGCGCAATCTTGAACAAGCGGTGCGCATTGTCGAAAACGCTGATCGTGAAAACGGCGCGGTATTGGTTGATGCTTTCCATTTCGACCGCTCAGGTTCTCGGCTGGAAGATCTGGCCAAAGTCGCCCCGTCACGGTTACGGTATGCGCAGTTGTGCGATGTGGCGGGGCCGCGTCCGACGGACATGGCGGAGATTTTGCGTCAGGCCCGCAACGAGCGACGTTTTCCGGGTGATGGCGATTGTGATCTGGCGGGGTTGTTGCAGTGTTTGCCGGCCGATATTCCGCTAAGCCTGGAGATTCCGACGGTGAAGTTGTTGGAGCAGGGCGTGAGCGGGTTGCAACGGGCGCAGATGGCGCTGGATAAGGCCCGGGAATTGTTGGCAAGAATCTAGAAGGTGCTGCGCACCTGTTCGCGGGCAAGCCACGCTCCTACAAGGAATATGGATAACCCTGTAGGAGCGTGGCTCGGTCTGGGCGGCACTCCGACGAAGCTTTTGACTTTCGAAGTAAAAAAGGATCCCCAATGACCGTCAGCACCCCGCTCTCCGGCGTAAACCAACCCTTCAAAGGGATTTTGCTGATCGTCTTCGCCACCTTTCTCTTCTCCAGCCATGACGCCTTGTCGAAATACCTTTCGGGGTTCTACCCGATTGTCATGGTGGTGTGGGCCCGGTATGTGGTTCACACCTTGTTGATGGCAGGGATTTTTCTGCCGCAATCCGGGCTGCGAGTCCTACGCACCAAACGGCCGTTGCTGCAGTTGCTGAGGGCGTTGTGCCTGTTGGGCACCAGTCTGTTTTTCACCACCGGCTTGCAGTACATCCCGTTGGCCGAAGCCACCGCGGTCAACTTTCTTGCGCCGGTCCTGGTGACTGCGCTGTCGGTGCCGCTGCTGCGTGAGCGCGTCACCCGTGGCCAATGGATCGCGGTGATTTGCGGATTTATCGGCGTATTGATCATCGTCCACCCCGGCGGTGATCTGTTTACGCCAGCGGTGCTGCTGCCGCTCTGTTCGGCGCTGTTTTTCTGCTTCTATCAATTGCTCACCCGCAAGCTCAGCAGCGTCGACAGCCCGACCACCAGCAACTTTTTCGCCGGGTTGTGCAACACCCTGGTAATGAGCGCGCTGGTGCCGTTCTTCTGGCAAGTACCGAGCCTCGGGCATGGATTGATGATGGTGGCGCTGGGTGCGTGCGGGATGACGGCGCACTTGTTTCTGACTCAGGCATTCCGCTACGCCGCCCCTGCGCTGTTGGCGCCGTTCGGCTATTGCCAGATTGTCTTCGCCGGTTTGCTCGGCTGGTTGCTGTTTTCCCACACGCCGACCCTGACCACGGTGGTCGGGATCGCGGTGATTTGCTGCAGCGGTTTGGCGGCGGCCTGGCAGCAAAGCCGTCGCTGAACAGGGTCAGAATCTGAAGCGCACCACCAGGTTTTGCAGGCCGGTCGCCAGTTGCGACAATTCCTGGCTGGTGGCGCTGGTCCGGGTCGAGGCGTCGGCACTTTCCAGCGACAGGTCGCGGATGTTCAGCAAATTGCGATCCACCTCGCGGGCCACTTGCGCCTGTTCCTCTGACGCGCTGGCGATCACCAGATTACGTTCATGGATCTGTTCCATTGCCCGGGTGATTTCTGCCAGTGCCAGACCCGCCTGTTCGGCAATCGACAAGGTGTCGGCGACGCGCTGACTGTTGTCGTGCATCGACAGCACCACGCTGTCGGTATCGCCCCGCACCCGGCCAATCATCTGCTCGATTTCGCGGGTCGATTGCTGGGTGCGATGAGCCAGTGCCCGTACTTCATCGGCCACCACTGCAAACCCACGCCCGGCTTCCCCGGCGCGGGCGGCCTCGATGGCGGCATTGAGCGCGAGCAGGTTGGTCTGTTCGGCGATGGCGCGGATCACGTCCAGCACCTTGCCGATTTCCCGGGATTGCTCGGCCAGCGTTTGCACCTGTTGCAGAGCGAGGCCGGCATTGCTGCTCATCGCCTGAATCGAATCCAGTGTCTCAATGACCCGCGTCTGGCCCTGGTTGGCTTGCTGCGTAGACAGGCGAGTGCTGTCGGAAGTCGACACCGCGTTACGTGCGACTTCTTCCACCGCGACCGTCATCTCGTTGACGGCCGTGGCGGCTTGTTCGATTTCATTGTGTTGCTGTTGCAGTCGAGCGGAATCCTGCCGAGTGTTCTGATTCATCTGCAGCGCAGCCGCCGCCAATTGCGTCGAGGTGCCGCTGATCAGTTGCAGGGTTTCGCGCAGGCTGGTTTGCATGGCCGACAAGGCCTTGAGCAAACGTGCGGTTTCATCGCTGCCGTGGCTGTGGATCGGTTTACTCAAGTCACCGGCGGCGACTTGCTCGGCTACGGCGACAGCCTGACGGATCGGAACGACGATGCTGCGAATCAGCAGCCAGGCCAGGCACAAGGTCAGGAGCGCAACGGCGATCAGCGCACCGATCACGGTGAACTTCACCTGGTTGTAAAGCGAGTCGGCCTGGTTGGCCGACAGGCTGACTTCATTGGCGGCAAGGGCCATCAATTCGGCGAACTGGTCACCGGTCTGGGTCGAGTACTCCTGGATTTTGCCGTTGAGCAACGCGGTCATGTCTTCGCTGCGGTTCTCCCGCGACAGCGCTTCGTATTGCGCCAACGCCTGACGGTAACGGGTGACGGTGGCAACGAACTTTTCGTACGGCTCCCGGTTGTAATCACCGACCAGCGGGGTGAATTTTTCCAGCGTCTCGCCCAGCCAGCCTTGTACTTGATGCAGGCGTGTGACGGTCGCATCGAGCACTTTGGGGTCGCGGTTGAGGGCCATGCGCAGGCTGAGTACGCGAATGCTCAGGACGTAGTCGCGGATTTCACCCAGGTAGCGAACGCTCGGCAGGGAGATGTTTTCCGTGTGCTGACCGGTGGCGCGGACCTGCGCAACCTGTTTGAGGGCGAACAATCCCTGCAACAGAACCAGCAGGGCGATAACGCCGAAGCTGATCACGGCGCGTTTGGCAATGCTCAAGTGACCTGGGGACATGGTGGGTCTCTGTGGTGTTGAGAAAAAAGGGGGCATTCATAAATCCTGCGCATAAAAAAACGCAGGCCCGGGATCAGGCCTGCGTTTGGGGTGTATCAGTTTTCGACTGTAGGAATCTTGCGCGGCGCCATGAAGTACATCCAGGTCAGCGCGATGAAGTACATCGCCGGAATGATGGTGAACAGCACGGTGTAGTTGTTGTTGGTGATGGTCAGAATGTGGCCGACCAACTGGGTCATGAACATCCCGCCGATCGCCGCACACATGCCGCCGAAGCCGAACACCGTACTCATCATGTGTTTAGGCGTGTAGTCCATCACCAGGCTCCAGATGTTCGCGGTCCAGGCCTGGTGTGCACCGATGGCCAGGGAGATCGCAAACACCGCCACCCACAGGCTGCTCGAACCGGCGGCCATGACCACGCCGATGATGCAGCAGGCGAACAGGAACATCGACATCAGGCGGGCCTTGATCGGGTTGATCCCGCGGCCGATCAGGAACGAGGACAGGATGCCGCCGCCAACGCTGCCGAAGTCAGCGGTGAGGTAGATGATGATCAGCGGGATACCCATCTGGGTCACGTTGATCCCCAGGTTGTATTGCTGATTGAGGAACGGCGGCAGCCAGTACAGGTAGAACCAGAACACCGGCGCGGTGATCGAGTAGGCGAGGGCGAAGGCCCAGGTGCCACGCATGCGCAGGATTTTGGAGAACGGTACGCGGGATTGTTCCGGTTCGACTTCCTTCTGGATGTAGTCCAGTTCCGATTGTTTAACGCTTGGGTGATCTTCCGGGTTGAAGTACTTCAGGCCCCAGAACAGCAGCCAGATACCGCCCAGCGACGCCATGCACAGGAACGCGGCTTGCCAGCCCCACACATGCAGGATCAGTGGCAGCAGCATCGGGGTGAACATCGCACCGACGTTGGTGCCGGCGTTGAAAATGCCGGTGGCCACGGCACGCTCGCCGGCCGGGAACCACAACCGCGTGGTTTTCACGCAAGCCGGGTAGTTGGCGGCTTCGGTCAGCCCGAGGATAAAGCGGCAAACCATGAAGCCGACCGCTGACGTGGCCAGGCCGTGGGCGCCGGTCGCCAGGCTCCAGAGCAGCACTGCGCAGAAGAACACGCGCTTCACGCCGACCCGGTCGATCAAGCGGCCTTGCAGCACGAAACCGATGGCGTAGCCGACCTGGAACCAGAAGTTGATGTTGGCGTAGTCCATCGCCGTCCAGCTCATTTCCTTGGCCAGGATCGGCTGCATCACGCCCAGTGCGGCACGGTCGATGTAGTTCAGGGTGGTGGCGAAAAACACCAGCGCCAGCATGCCCCAACGGGTCTTGCCGACGGCCATGGCGCCGCGGATCTTGTCGCCGATGCCACCGACGGCAGGAGTCGTGGAGGAACGCTCCACGGGAGAGCTTTGAGAAGGAGTCATGTAGGCCACCGATTATTTTTATGTGGTGTTCTGAGTCTTGGGTCACCGAGACCGATGGTTGTGACCGGACTCAATGTGTAGTGGATGGTGGGCAGTGGACGAAAAATCGTCAATTCGCCAAAGGCCATTGTGTTCGATAATCGCACGGAAAACTAACCGGATAGTACACTTTGAATTGCTGTGCTCGATACTACAGCCAATAATTTACTCCATGAAAAACGCGGTCCCTTGTAGGAGCCGGCTTGCTGGCGATGGCGTCCTCAAGATTGCCTTCGCGAGCAAGCTTCGCTCCTACAAAAAATGCGTGCAATGCCCCTAACAAGATGGTCTCCACCACCGGGAGTCGAAACATGCAGCGTTCCATTGCCACCGTGTCCTTGAGCGGTACCCTGCCGGAAAAACTCGAAGCCATTGCCGCCGCCGGTTTCGACGGGGTGGAGATTTTCGAGAACGACCTGCTCTATTACGACGGCAGTCCTCGGGAAATTAAACAGATGTGCGCCGATCTCGGGATCGCCATCACGCTGTTTCAACCGTTCCGTGATTTCGAAGGCTGCCGCCGCGACCGCCTGCCGCGCAATCTGGAGCGGGCCGAGCGCAAGTTCGACCTGATGCAGGAACTGGGCACTGACCTGGTGCTGGTGTGCAGCAACGCTTCCGCCGATTCCGTGGGTGATGAGCAAATCCTCATCGACGACTTGCGCCTGCTGGCCGAGCACGCCGGTGCGCGTGGTCTGCGAATCGGTTACGAGGCGTTGGCCTGGGGCCGACACGTCAACACCTGGCAGCAGGTGTGGAACATCGTTCGCCAGGCGGACCACCCAAGTCTGGGCGTGTTGCTGGACAGTTTCCACACGTTGTCGCTCAAGGGCGATCCGAGTGCCATCGCCGACATTCCCGGCGAGAAAATCTTCTTCGTGCAAATGGCTGACGCGCCGATCCTGGCCATGGACGTGCTGGAGTGGAGCCGGCATTTCCGCTGCTTCCCGGGCCAGGGCGAATTCGATTTGCCGGGGTTCCTCGCACCGATCATCAAAAGTGGCTACACCGGGCCGTTGTCGCTCGAGATCTTCAACGACGGCTTCCGCGCCGCACCGCCACGGGCCAACGCCGCCGATGGTTTGCGTTCGTTGCTGTACCTGGAAGAGAAGACCCGCGAGCGGCTGGCGCAGGAAACCAAACCTGCGGCCAGCCCGGACATTCTGTTCGAGACGCCGAAGGCCAGTGAATACAACGGCATCGAATTTCTTGAGTTCGCCGTGGACGAAAGCCTCGGCGCCAGGCTTTCTCATTGGCTGGAGCGGCTGGGCTTCGTCAAGGCCGGCCAACACCGTTCAAAAAGCGTGAGCCTGATGCGTCAGGGCGACATCAACCTGATTCTCAACTCCGAGCCCTATTCGTTTGCCCACAGCTTTTTTGAAGCTCATGGCCCGTCGCTTTGCGCCACTGCGGTGCGGGTCAATGACAGCGCCAGCGCGCTGGCCCGGGCCGTGGCTTACAAAGGTCAGCCTTATCGCGGACTGGTCGGCCCCAATGAGCTGGAACTGGCTGCGGTGCGCGCGCCGGATGGCAGCCTGATTTACCTGGTGGACCAGGACGCCGATGTCTACGGCACCGACTTCAATCTGCAACCGACGGAAACGGCCAGCGGTGGCCTCAAGCGCATCGACCACATGGCCATGGCGCTGCCGGCCGACAGCCTCGACAGTTGGGTGCTGTTCTACAAAAGCCTGCTGGATTTCGAAGCCGATGACGAAGTGGTGCTGCCCGATCCGTATGGTCTGGTAAAGAGCCGGGCACTGCGTAGCCGCGACAGTTCGATCCGCTTGCCGCTGAACATTTCCGAGAACCGCAACACCGCGATCTCACACGCGCTGTCGAGTTATCGCGGCTCCGGTGTGCATCACATCGCGTTTGACTGCGACGATATCTTTGCCGAAGTCCGTCGGGCCAAGGAGGCGGGCGTACCGCTGCTGGATATCCCGCTCAACTATTACGATGACCTGGCGGCGCGGTTCGATTTCGACGACGAATTCCTCAGCGAACTGGCTTATTACAACGTGCTCTACGACCGTGATGCCCAGGGCGGTGAGTTGTTCCACGTTTACACCGAGCCGTTCGAAGGGCGGTTCTTCTTTGAAATCATCCAGCGCAAGAACGGCTATGCCGGTTACGGCGCGGCCAACGTGGCGGTGCGGCTGGCGGCGATGGCCAAATCCCGCAGCGGCGCCATTCGTCAGGCGAAGTTGTAGCAATTTCGTAAACGCGAGGTTAAACCGCTGCCGCGCGGCTTCCTTCACTGTGCCGTGCGGCTCATAATCGCCAGCCTGTGCAGTGATGGCCGTGAGCCCGCAATGACAATGACATCAGAACTCTCCGTAGCGCCCGACGAACCCTTGGCCGAGCCACGCAAGAGTCGCAAGAACAACCCGGAAAAGACCCGCGAGAACATTCTTCAAGAGGCCATTGTAGAGTTCGTCCAGCAGGGGCTTTCCGGCGCTCGCGTCGATGCGATCGCCGAGCGTATCCACACCTCCAAACGCATGATCTATTACTACTTCGGCAGTAAGGAACAGCTCTACATCGAGGTGCTGGAGAAACTCTACGGCGATATCCGCAGCACCGAAAACCGCCTGCACCTGGCCGAACTGGCACCGGTGGAGGCGATTCGGCGGTTGGTGGAATTCACCTTCGATCACCATGATCGCAATGTCGATTTCGTGCGCATCGTCAGCATCGAGAACATTCACAACGCCGAATTCGTGAAGCGCTCCGATGCGATCAAGGCGATGAACAACACCATTCTTGATTCACTTGGCGTGATATTGCGTCGCGGGGCTGAAGAGGGTGTGTTCCGGGCGGGGCTTGAGCCCTTGGATGTGCATCTGTTGATCAGTTCGTTCTGCTTCTATCGCGTGTCGAACCGCCATACGTTTGGTGAGATTTTTCAGATCGACCTGCCGGACGAAAGCATCAAGCAGCGTCATCGGGAGATGATTTGCGAGTCGGTGTTGCGATACCTGCAGGCCTGACGCCTTCGCGGGCGAGCCTCGCTCCTACAGGTTTTGCGTTGATCTGTAGGAGCGAGGCTTGGTCTGGGCGGCATTCCGACGAAGCTTTTCAGCTATTCATGCTTTGAAAATGCGCCAGCATTCGCTGCGCATCCGGCACCACGCCGCTGAACAATTCAAACGCCTTCACCGCCTGAAACACCGCCATGTTGCCGCCATCCAGTGTGCGGCATCCCAAGGCGCGGGCGTTGCGCAGCAGTTCGGTTTCCAGCGGGAAGTACACGATCTCTGCCACCCACAACTGTGGCCTTAGCAACTCCACCGGGACCGGCATGCCAGGCAGTTTTTTCATGCCCATGGGCGTGGTGTTTACCAGACCGTCAGCTTGAGCCAGCGTGCTTGGCAGATCATGACCCGGCACCGCGCGGCCAGTGCCAAAATGCTGATTAAGGTTGTTCGCCAACGCCAAAGCGCGACTGTTGTCCACATCGAAAATGCTCAGCCGCTGTACGCCTTCGCTCAATAGCGCGTGGGCCACCGCCGCCCCGGCACCACCGGCGCCCATCTGGACGACACGCTCAAGGGCAACGCCCTGCAAGCCACGGCGAAAACCTTCGGCAAAACCCAGGCAGTCGGTGTTGTGGCCGATGCGTCTGCCGTCCTTCAACACCACCGTGTTCACCGCGCCGATACCGCGGGCTTCCGGCGACAATTCGTCGAGCAGGGGGATGATCGACTGCTTGCACGGAAAGGTGATGTTCAGGCCGGTGAAGTTCATACGTTCCGCCGCCATCAACAGGTCGGGCAGGGCGCTGCTGTCGAGTTTCAACTGATCGAGGTCGATCAGGCGGTAGAGGTAACGCACACCCTGGGCGTCGCCTTCATGTTCATGCAGTGCGGGCGTACGGGACGCCTGAATGCCGGCGCCGATCAGCCCGGCCAGTACCGCGTTGTTCTGAGTCACGGCGTTCACCCTTTCAAGCGCAGGCTGAAATGCTCCAGCGCCAGGCGATAGCCGTGGCTGCCGAAACCGGCCATTACTGCGGTGGCAATGGCTGAAACAAAGGAGTGGTGGCGGAAAGGTTCACGAGCATGGACGTTGGACAGGTGGACTTCGATCACCGGCAATTCGCTGGCGACCAGGGCGTCACGAATGGCGACGGAGGTGTGGGTCCAGGCGGCGGGGTTGATGACGATCCCGGCGCAACGACCGCGGGCGGCGTGAATCCAGTCGAGCAGTTCGCCTTCATGGTTGGTCTGGCGAAACTCCACCGCCAGGCCGAACTCTTCGGCGGCCCGGCCGCACAACGCTGCGATATCCGCCAGGGTTTCGTGGCCGTAAGTTGCCGGTTCACGGGTGCCGAGCAAGTTCAGGTTCGGGCCGTTGAGCACCAGAACGATAGGGTTCATCAGGGTCTCTCCACATATTATTTTTGGCATGGGCTGATGTTTCAGCCTGTGGAGATAAATTGTACTAGATGGTTAATTTGGTCAATTGAACAGGCGCCAGGACGGAGGTTTGTGTGCGGTGATCGGACGGTTTCGGCATCTCAACGCGGCAAATGCTCGATCAGAAAATCAATAAACGCCCGTAATCGCAGAGGCACATGGCGGCTTTGCGGGTAAAGCAGGGTGAATGGTCGTGACCGCCCGCCGTAAGGTTTGAGGATTTCCACCAGCGAGCCATCGGCCAGCTCTTTTTCGACGATAAAACGATAAGTCTGGAAGAGACCCGCTCCATGTTTGGCCAGGGTCACACCGCCCAGCACGTCGTCGGAACAACTGAGATCGCCCTCGGCGAGGATTTCGCGCTGCACGCCATCGTCGTTGAACAGCCAGGCAATCCGCCGACCGCTGCTGGGCAAATCGTACTGGATGCATTCATGATTTTTCAGGTCATCCAGGGTTTGCGGCGTGCCCGCGCGCTTCAGGTAATCGGGGCTGGCGATCATCACCAATTGCGCGTCCTCCAGTTGCCGGGCGATCAGCCCGGAATCCGGAATCGCCCGCACGCGGATGGCCAGGTCATAGCCTTCACCGACGAAATCGATGTTGCGATTGCTGATGTGCGACTCGACTTTCACCTGCGGAAAACGCTCCCGAAACGCTGGCAGCAACGGCAGGATCCGGTGATGCGCATACGTCGTGGGAATACTGATGCGCAAGGTGCCGGAAGGCTCTTGCTGCTGGCCCATCACCTCGCGCTGAGCTTCGACCAATTGCGCCAGCGCCTGACGACATTCTTCGTAATACCGACGCCCGCTATCCGTCAGTTTGACGCTGCGAGTGGTGCGCGCGAACAGCCGCACACCCAAGCGTTCTTCCATGCGCGAGACGGACCGACTCACCGCTGCCGGCGTCACGCCAGCGACCAGCGCGGCGGCGGTAAAGCTGCCAGCTTCAGCGGCGAGGCAAAACAGTTCGATGCTGCCGAGCTGAAGATCGTCGAATGTTCGCTGCATGATTGATTACACCGGGGATCAAATGGAGGGCCTGATGCAGTGTTTATCAAATTGCGGAAAGGATTGCTTACCATTTTTGCAGCTAATCGCCACGCCCGATGCGAGTTGGAACGCTAGCCTCAAGTTCGGGCGATAACGTGCAGGCTTGCACCGGTTATCGGATTTTCAAAGGAATGACGAGTCATTGGGCTCAATAACCTAACGGATGGGTTAGCATGAGATTGTTCCTCCAGTGCGACCAACATGATTTATTCGGCTTGCTATGAGCCCGAGACGAACAAGACCTTGCTGGCGCTGTTTGGCGTTTCGGAGGGTGTGGAGATCAAGTTATGAAATCGATAGAGGCGAAAACACTGGCGGATCGGCCTGTGACAGAGACCGCGCTGGATACGGCTATCCGTCGTGGGCAAGTGCGCCACAAAGCTGGTTTGCACGTGACGGCCGTGTCCTATGTGGAGCCGTGTCTGGCAGTCAGTTTCGTTGATGGCAGTGGCGTGCTGCTGCCGGTGCAGCACTATCCGGAGTTCGATGGATTCGAGGTCGAGGATTTCGCCGACCTGAAAGTCGGCTTTTCCGGAACCGCCCTCTGCCATGAGGGCAAGGATTTGCATGTCTCCATCGCCGGCATGATCTCGGCGAGCAAGCCGCTGATGGACATGGCCGCCTCGGTCATTGCTTCGCGCAATGGTCGCCAAAGCAGCGCAGCCAAAGCAGAGGCTGCGCGGGCCAATGGTCGCAAGGGCGGACGTCCGCGCAAGCCAGACATCACCGAATGAGCACGCACAAAAAAGCCGTCGAAATGACGGCTGTTTTGTATCGCTCAGCAGCAATCAACGACGGGTCAACAACACCCCGGATTCCATGTGGTGAGTCCACGGGAACTGGTCGAACATTGCGCATTGGGTAATGCGGTGAGTGTCGTGCAACTGGGCGATGTTGGCCGCGAGGGTTTCCGGGTTGCAGGAGATGTACAGGATATTGTCGAAGCGTCGGGTCAACTCGCAGGTGTCCGGGTCCATGCCGGCGCGAGGCGGGTCGACGAAGACGCTGCCGAACTCGTAGCTTTTGAGGTCGATGCCATGCAGGCGACGGAACGGACGCACTTCGTTCAGGGCTTCGGTCAGCTCTTCGGCGGACAGGCGCACCAGCGTGACGTTATCCACCGCATTTTCGCTGAGGTTGCTCAGTGCCGCGTTGACTGAGGTCTTGCTGATCTCGGTGGCCAGCACTTTGCGTACGCGGGTCGCGAGCGGCAGCGTGAAGTTGCCGTTGCCGCAATACAGTTCCAGCAAATCGTCCGGGCGGTCGCCGAGTGCGTCGTAAGCCCAGTTCAACATCTTCTGGTTCACGGTGCCGTTGGGTTGGGTGAACGCGCCTTCCGGCTGGCGGTAGCTGAACGTGCGGCCACCGACTTCCAGTTTTTCGACCACGTAATCGTGGCCGATCACTTCGCGTTTGCCTTTCGAGCGACCGATCACGCTGACGTTCAAGTCGGCTGCCAGCTTCGATGCCGCCGCGTGCCAGTGTTCATCCAGCGGGCGGTGATAGCACAGGGTAATCATCGCATCGCCGGCCAGGGTGGTCAGGAACTCCACCTGGAACAGCTTGTGGCTCAGGGCCGCACTGGCTTTCCACGCGGCCTTGAGCTGCGGCATCAGTTGATTGATGCGCAGGCTGGCAATCGGGAACTCTTCAATCAGGATCGGCGTGCGTTTGTCTTCCTGGGAAAACATCGCGTAGTGACGCTCGCCGGCTTCACGCCACAGGCGGAATTCGGCACGCAGGCGGAAGTTCTTCAGCGGCGAATCGAACACTGCCGGCTCCGGTGCATCAAACGGGGCCAGCAGGTCGCGCAGGCGCGAGACCTTTTCTTCGAGCTGAACGGTGTAAGCCTGGGAATCAAAAGTCATGCGTTGAACCAACCCAACTTGATCACAAACAGAATCGACAGAATCACCAGCGCCGGGTTCAGCTCACGGCCGCGACCGGACAGCAGCTTGATGGCGGTCCAGGAAATGAAACCGAAGGCGATGCCGTTGGCGATGGAGTAAGTGAATGGCATGGCCAGGGCAGTGACCACGACCGGTGCGGCAACGGTGATGTCGTCCCAGTCTATTTCGGCCAGGCCGGAAGTCATCAGGACAGCGACGAACAGCAGTGCCGGCGCTGTGGCAAATGCCGGAACACTGGCGGCCAGTGGCGAGAAGAACAGCGCCAGCAGGAACAGGATCGCCACCACAATGGCCGTCAGACCGGTGCGGCCGCCGGCGCTCACGCCCGCTGCGGATTCGATGTAGCTGGTGGTGGTCGACGTACCCAGCAACGAACCGGCCATGGCCGCGGTGCTGTCCGCGATCAGGGCACGGCCCATTTTCGGCATGTGGCCGTCCTTGCCCATTAGGCCGGCGCGCTTGGCGACGCCGATCAGGGTGCCGGAGTTGTCGAACAGGTCGACGAACAGGAAGGCGAAGATCACGCTGACCAGACCGATGTCCAGTGCACCCTTGATGTCCAGTTGCAGGAAGGTCGGCGCCAGCGATGGCGGCATCGACATCACGCCGCCGAACGGGGTGAAACCGAGGGCAATCGACGCAATGGTCACGACCAGAATCCCGATCAGCACCGCACCGCGCACGGCGAGGGCTTCAAGGGCAACGATCAGGGCAAAACCCAGGGTGGCGAGGATCGGTGCCGGTTGTTTCAGGTCACCGAGGCCGACCATGGTCGCCGGATTACTGACCACGATGCCGGCGTTGTGCAGGGCGATCAGCGCCAGGAACAGGCCGATACCGGCAGCAATCGCCGAACGCAGCGGCAGCGGGATGCTGTTGATGATCCATTCCCGGATGCGGAAGATCGACAGCAGGAAGAAGCACACTGCCGAGATGAATACCGCGCCCAGCGCCACTTGCCAGGTGTGGCCCATGTGCAGGACCACGGTGTAGGTAAAGAAGGCGTTGAGGCCCATGCCCGGTGCGAGGGCGATCGGGTAGTTGGCGATCAGGCCCATGGTCGTGGAGCCGATGGCGGCTGCCAGACAGGTGGCGACAAACACCGCACCTTTGTCCATGCCGGTCTCGCCGAGGATGCTCGGGTTGACGAACAGAATGTAGGCCATGGCCAGGAAGGTCGTGACGCCCGCAAGAATCTCGGTCCGCACGTTGGTGTTGTGTGCCTTGAGTTGAAACAGCCTTTCCAGCATGTCTGCTCCCCGTGGCGCGCCCGGCGCCGTGAATGTATCGACCTCAACAGCAAAGCACAGACCGCTGCAGGCGCCTGGTAATTTTCTGTGGGTCGGAAAAAGCCGCGCATCATACCAGCCGCGTGGGGTTGTGGCTGCTTATGGTGGTGATCGTCGTCGATGTTTTGCGTTAAAGCCAAGTGCGCCATACTGCGCGCTGGTTTTGGGGGACATGGGGATTGCATGAAAAAGCGTCTGGTTAACGTATTTGGAGTATTGATTGCCTTGATGCTGGGGGCGCAAACCGCTTCGGCTGCCTCGGCGGCACCGTTGAGCCAGGTCAAGGTGCTCAAGGTCGAGTCGCCGGCCTGTGGGTTTGAGGACATTGGCGAGGGGCAGGAGGCAACACGCTGCGATCACAGCGGGCCGAACATCAAGATCTACGTGCTGGAAGTCGGCTATGGCCGCAAGGCGCAAGTCGGGCTGGACGGTTTCGATGTGGACGGCACCCGGACCCCGATCTGTGCCTTTGATAACGGCAACCTGACCGATTGCACCGTCGGCAGAAAAACCGTGGGCTATTTGTATGTCTTCGATCTGGCCGGCAAACAAGAAGGCACGTTCACCTTCAGCAACACGTCTATCAATGCGCCGGGCAACACGCTCTCGACGCAGCTTTACATCAAGTAACGGCCGGCTCGAACAAGGGTCAGGAAAGCTGACTACGCTTTAAAGATCATTCTGTGGATTGCGCCCATGACCTTTAGAGCCCTGATTACCCTCGCCGAGGGCATCGATGATCTGCAAACCGTGACGCTGATCGATGTGCTGCGCCGCGCCAAGGTTGAAGTGGTGGTGGCCAGCATCGAGGGCCGGCGCATGCTCACCTGTGCCCGCGGCACCCGCGTGACGGCCGATGCAATGCTGGTGGATTTGCTGGCCCAGCCGTTCGACCTGGTCGCGCTACCTGGCGGTGCCGTCGGCGCGCAACATCTGGCCGGCCATCAACCTTTGCAGCAATTGATCAAGGATCAGGCGGCAGCCGGCCGTCTGTTCGCCGGCATCGCCGAAGCCCCGGCCCTGGCACTTCAGGCCTTTGGCGTCCTGCGTCAACGGCGGATGACGTGCCTGCCGACGGCCAGCCATCAACTGTCGGGTTGCAACTTCGTCGATCAACCGGTGGTGGTCGACGGCAATTGCGTGACCGCTCAAGGTTCAGGCGGCGCACTGGAGTTTGCCCTGACACTGGTGGAACAACTTTGCGGCAAGGCCATGCGTGCAACGGTGGCGGGGGAGTTGGTGGTTTAACGAGTGTCAGGCCGTCGTTTCTTCCACTGGCACATGCATGCGATCCCGCTTGGCCAGGGTCGGAAACAGTTTGATCCAGACCCCGGTCACCACCAGCGTGCCGATGCCGCCCATGACCACCGCAGGCACGGTGCCGAACCAATGGGCGGTGAGACCGGATTCGAACTCGCCCAGCTGGTTCGAAGCGCCGATGAACAGGCCGTTGACGGCGCTGACCCGGCCACGCATTTCATCCGGGGTTTCCAGTTGCACGAAGGACGCGCGGATCACCATGCTGATCATGTCTGCTGCGCCCAACACGACCAGCACCGCCAGCGAGAACCAGAATGAAGTGGACAGGCCGAACGCAATGGTCGCGACGCCGAATACACCGACGGCGGTAAACATCACCCGACCGACCTTGCGATCCACGGAGAACCGCGCCAGCCATAGCGACATCAGCAACGCGCCCACTGCCGGAGCCGAACGCAACAAGCCCAGGCCCCATGGCCCGGTCAGCAGAATGTCCTTGGCAAACACCGGCAGCAAGGCCGTCGCGCCGCCGAGCAGCACGGCAAACAGATCCAGAGAAATCGCCCCGAGAATATCCGGTCGGCTGCGAATGAAGCGGATACCCGCCAGCAGCGAATCCAGGGTGGCCTTGCCTTTGTTCAACGGCGTTTGCCGCGCGGGCAGGTTGAGCATCAGCAGGCAGGCAATCACGTAGAGAATCACGGTCGGGCCATAGACCCAGACGCTGCCAAAGGCATACAGCAAGCCGCCGAGGGCCGGCGCGACGATGGTCGCCGATTGTTGGGCGGACTGTGCAGCGGCAACGGCGCGAGGGAACAGCGCGGAGGGAACGATACTTGGCAGCAGCGCCTGGGTGGTCGGCATCTCGAAAGAACGCGCGGCGCCGAGCAGAAACGCGAGGATGAAGATCATTTCCCGCGTGACATGGCCGGTGGCACCGCCAATCGCCAGGGTCAAGGCAATCAAGGCTTGCAGCGACTGACAGATCGCCGCGACTTTACGCCGGTCATAGCGGTCGGCGACATGCCCGGTGTGCAACATGAACAGCACGCGCGGGGCAAATTCCACCAGACCGACCAAGCCCAGATCCAGCACGTTGCCGGTCAGTTGATAGAGGTTCCAGCCGATGGCCACGGTGAGCATCTGAAAGCCGCTGGCGGTAAATACCCGAGCCAGCCAGAACGCGATGAAAGGGCGGTGATGACGTAACAGCAAAGGCGCTTGGCTGGGCATCGGAGGCAGATCTTGAGCGAGGGGAGGCCCGAGATTATCACCAACCTGTAACCAGAAGTTGCAGAGGCGGGAAATTTAGTTAGCTAGACACCGATCCCGAAAACCCTGAAATCCCCCTGTAGGAGTGAGCCTGCTCGCGATGGCGTCGGTACATCCAACATTAAAGGTGACAGACAGACCGCTTTCGCGAGCAGGCTCGCTCCCACAGGAATGTGTTGCCAGCTATGACTGTGGCTATGAGGCAACCTGTCACGCGGCAAAAGACCACACCGTCCATCGCCAAAAACCGGACTACTCTTTTACCCATGCTTGATCCAGATCAAGGCCTTTGTGGAATTGATCTGGTGGCCAGATGGCCAGACTCCCTACGTGTGATGTTTGTAAAAAGAAGAACGAATTCAAATTCGCCACACTCCTATTCGTGGGGGCCGTGGGTGTAGGCCGCAAGCCTTCAGCCGGTATTACCTGACAGAGGAAGACTTATGTTCGGTTTGGAGGCGCTTGATCTCGCCCGAATTCAGTTCGCGTTCACCATCTCGTTCCACATCCTGTTCCCGGCCATCACCATTGGTCTGGCGAGTTACCTGGCGGTACTCGAAGGCCTGTGGCTGAAAACCAATAACGACACCTACCGCGATCTGTACCACTTCTGGTCGAAGATCTTTGCCGTCAACTTCGGCATGGGCGTGGTCTCCGGGCTGGTCATGGCCTATCAGTTCGGCACCAACTGGAGCCGTTTTTCGGACTTCGCCGGTTCCGTCACCGGGCCGTTGCTGACGTACGAAGTACTGACCGCGTTTTTCCTTGAAGCCGGTTTCCTTGGGGTCATGCTGTTCGGGTGGAACAAGGTCGGGCGCAATCTGCACTTCTTCGCCACGGTCATGGTCGCCATCGGCACGCTGATCTCGACCTTCTGGATTCTTGCGTCCAACAGCTGGATGCAGACCCCGCAGGGCTTCGAAATCGTCAACGGCCAGGTCATTCCAACCGACTGGCTGGCGGTGATCTTCAACCCGTCGTTCCCGTACCGCCTGATGCACATGGCGACGGCCGCGTTTGTCGCGACCGCATTCTTCGTCGGTTCCTCGGCGGCCTGGCATTTGCTGCGCGGCAAGGACAACCCGGCGATTCGCACCATGCTCTCGATGGCCATGTGGATGGCCTTGATCGTCGCGCCGATTCAGGCGGTCATCGGTGACTTCCACGGTCTCAATACGTTGAAGCATCAACCGGCGAAAATCGCCGCGATCGAAGGCCACTGGGAAAACCACGGCGATGAACCGACCCCGCTGATCCTGTTCGGCTGGCCGGACATGAAAGAAGAGAGGACCAAGTTCGCCGTCGAGATTCCGTATCTGGGCAGCCTGATCCTCACGCACTCTCTGGACAAACAGGTGCCGGCGCTCAAGGAGTTCCCGCCGGAAGACCGGCCGAATTCGACCATCGTGTTCTGGTCGTTCCGGATCATGGTCGGCTTGGGCATGCTGATGATCTTTACCGGTCTGTGGAGCCTGTGGCTGCGCAAAAGCGACAAGCTGTATAGCTCGCGACCGTTCCTGTACCTGGCATTGTGGATGGGGCCGTCCGGCTTGATCGCGATCCTCGCCGGTTGGTTTACCACTGAAATCGGTCGTCAGCCTTGGGTCGTCTACGGCCTGATGCGCACGGCGGACGCGTCCTCCAATCACAGCTTCATGCAGATGAGCATCACGCTGATCCTGTTCGTTGTGGTCTATTTCGCGCTGTTCGGTGCCGGTCTGGGCTACATGATGCGCCTGGTGCGCAAAGGGCCGAAGATCGACGAGGGCAAGGAAACCAACGACGGTGGTCCCGGCCAGAAACGCACACCGGCGCGTCCCCTGTCTGCGGCTGACGATGATGGCGCCGAAAACGACCACAGCCCCAGCCTGACCAAGGAGATTTGAGTCATGGGTATTGATCTTCCGCTGATCTGGGCCGTGATCATCATCTTCGGCATCATGATGTACGTGGTCATGGACGGCTTCGACCTGGGGATCGGGATTCTCTTCCCGTTCATCCCGGGCAAGACCGACCGTGACGTGATGATGAACACCGTCGCACCGGTCTGGGACGGCAATGAAACCTGGTTGGTGCTGGGCGGTGCGGCGCTGTTCGGCGCCTTCCCGCTGGCGTATTCGGTGGTGCTCTCGGCGCTGTACCTGCCGCTGATTTTCATGCTGATCGGGCTGATCTTTCGCGGCGTGGCGTTCGAGTTCCGCTTCAAGGCCAAGGACGACAAGCGCCACCTCTGGGACAAGGCGTTCATTGGTGGCTCCATCGCCGCGACCTTCTTCCAGGGTGTCGCATTGGGTGCGTTCATCGATGGGCTGCCGGTCGTCAACCGTCAGTTCGCCGGCGGATCACTGGACTGGCTGACACCGTTCACGATGTTCTGCGGCGTGGCGTTGGTGGTGGCTTATGCGCTGCTCGGTTGCACTTGGCTGATCATGAAAACCGAAGGCAAGTTGCAGGAGCAGATGCACAACCTGGCGCGGCCGCTGGCGTTCGTGGTGCTGGCGGTAATTGGTATCGTCAGCATCTGGACGCCGCTGGCTCACGCGGAAATCGCCGCACGCTGGTTCACGTTGCCGAATCTGTTCTGGTTCCTGCCGGTGCCGATTCTGGTGTTGGTGACCATGTACGGCTTGATCCGCGCTGTGGCTCGCAATGCTCACTACACGCCGTTCCTGCTGACGCTGGTGCTGATTTTCCTCGGCTACAGCGGTCTGGGCATCAGCCTGTGGCCGAACATCGTGCCGCCGTCGATCTCGATCTGGGACGCCGCCGCACCGCCGCAAAGCCAGGGCTTCATGCTGGTTGGCACCTTGTTCATCATCCCGTTCATCCTGGGTTACACCTTCTGGAGCTACTACGTGTTCCGCGGCAAGGTCACCCATGAAGATGGTTACCACTAATCCTGTAGGAGCAAGCTTGCTCGCGATGGCGTCATCACTGACGCCATCAACCTTGAAGAGGAGGGTTGGAACGCCATGACTGGTAAACACACTTTGGAAGAAATTCAGGCGGCAGAGAAAAAGCCGCTCTGGCAGCGGCTCGGCTGGCTGGCGATGATCTGGGCCGGCAGCGTGGTAGCGCTGTTCATCGTTGCGAGCCTGATGCGCATGTTCATGAATGCCGCAGGCCTGTCGACCCACTGAGTTCGCAAAATCCCATCCCGATGCCTTGCGGCACGGATTTACAACCCTCCTGCGCTGGAGGTTTTTTTTTGCCCGGGATTATTTTCGGGCTTTGAGGATCACGAACTTCGGCGTGGCGGCCACTTGTTCGACGCCACGGAACAACCGCGCCAGTTTGCTGTGATAACCCAGATGACGGTTGCCGACGATGTACAGCGCGCCGCCGACCACCAGCGCTTCGCGCGCTTGCTGGAACATCCGCCAGGCGAGGAAGTCGCCCACGACTTGTTGCTGGTGAAACGGGGGGTTGCACAGCACCACGTCCAGTGACTGCGGTTCCTGTCCGGCCAGACCATCCCCGGCACGCACGATCACGTCCCGGTCACCCAGCGCCGCGCGCCAGTTTTCGGCGGCCGATTGCACGGCCATGAAGGACTCGTCCACCAGCGTGTAGTGTGCCTGCGGGTTTTGCAGAGCGCTGGCAATGGCCAACACGCCGTTACCGCAGCCCAGATCCGCGACCCGTGCCGCGCCGAGGTTTGTCGGCAAGTGCGGCAAAAAGGCTCGGGTACCGATATCCAGCCCTTCGCGGCAGAACACATTGGCGTGGTTGAGCAGTTCAATCGCCGGCGCATCGAGCCGATAGCGAGTCGGGTAGGGCGACGTCGCGGGTGCTTTCGCTTCAGCGGTGGCCATCAACAGCCGAGCCTTTTTCACCGCCAGCGAGGCTTGAACCGGACCGATGTAGCGCTCCAGCAAATCCCCGGCGGCGCGTGGCAGATGCTTGATCATGGCGCCGGCAATCACTTGGGCGCCGGGCGCCAATTGGCTTTGCAGACGGATCAGTTGTTCCTCCAGCAAGGCCAGGGTTTTCGGCACGCGGATCAGGACCCGATCAAACGGGCCACTAAACGCTTCGCTGGCAGGCACGCGAGGCACGGCATCAAATGCCTGAGCGTTACGGATCAGATTTTTTTCCAGGCCCTGAAAGGCCAGGAACGAGTCGCCGCTGCTGGTCACCTGAACCTTGCCCGCGAGGCTGGCAGCCAATGCGCCAAAGCTGTCATTGAGCACCAACACTCGAGTGTTCGCGCCCGGTTGTTGGTCGGCCAAGTGATTGAGCAGGTATTCGTCGGCGGCATCAAACGCTTGCAGCGGTTCGTTCTGCTGTTCTGGCTGGCGGATCAGGTCGAGGCGGGCGAAGGGTGTTTCGAGCAAAGGCATGGGGCGGGGCTCTGGGTAAATCAACGGGTATCCCGCGGCCCAGGGGCGTTGTAGCGGGCGAGACTGTCCGAGTGCACTGCGTCGTGAAGCTTCACACGTCAACACTCAGGAGGAATCGCAAATGGTACGTTACTCGCAGGTTTTAATCGATCAACGTGTCAAGGTGCTTTTGAGGTAGCCGGCCTTGATCGCGGCGATGATCGCGGCAATCTTGTTGCTGACCCCGAGTTTACAAATCACGCTTTGAATGTGGAAATGGATGGTCCGTGCGCTCAGATTGAGAATTCGTGCGCTTTCTTCAGCTGTTTTACCGGCTGCCGCCAGTTCCAATACGTCGATTTCCCTTGGAGTTAACTGCGGAGCAGGCTGTTTCAGCATTTTCCTGGGCAGCGATTGTGCGATCAACGCATGAAGATGACGGCACATGAATACCGAGAAACCGAGATTTTCATACAGCTCCAGGACCGTGATCGGACAATGGCTCCTGGCCAGGCTCAGAATGCTGCACAGGCCGCTATCTTCGTCATGCAGCGATTGTGACCAGCCGTGCTGCAAACCTTGTGCTTCAAGGGCCTCCCACAGTAAAGGAGCCTTGGAAAAAAGATTTTCGCTCCACAGGATTGGCAGCATAGAGTGATTGCAATGAGCTACTAACGGATCAATCGAGCTTAAATTTTTTTGTTCATACTCCTTGTTCCAACTGGTTGGGTAATTGTTGTGTTGGATAGTATTGAATTGGTTGTTTTTTGTTTGATAAGTAGTTGAAAAAGCGAAAAATTTAAACCCGATATTTTTCGCGAATTCAAGTGCGATCGGGTACGCGGCATCCATATGCTTCGTGCTCGATAGTTGGTTGAGTTGTGACTCCTTCCACCGCTCCATCATGTATCTCCAATTTGAATCTACTGGGGTGCTGTTTGGATCCGAGATCAAGCACGAGCCGAGTGTAGGATGAATCCTACATTCAGGTGAGACTTTTTCGCTTTACCAGGCGTTAAAAAATAAATATCAAGATCTAATAGGGTGTTTAAACATATGACCGATTTTGAATGTCGAGTTTAATTTCATAGATAGTTATTTTTAACTGAATGGTACGTATAGAAATAAAATACTATTTGTAATGTTCAGCTCGACAACCGCATTAAAGGCACTACAAATCGTCGGTGTTTGTTTCCCATGCTTTGCGGGACACTGGACGCAATCTGTTGAATGGAGCGCCCCATGACTGCCAGTGCAGAAAAATTCACGCGCCAGACCCTGCTCGACGTCAAGCCGTTGACCCCGAGCCTGTTCACCCTGCGCACGACGCGGGATCCGGGTTTTCGTTTTCGTGCAGGGCAATTCGCCCGGCTGGGCGTGACCAAGGCTGACGGCAGCGTTGTGTGGCGTGCCTATTCCATGGTCTCTTCGCCTTACGACGAGTTCCTCGAATTCTTTTCCATCGTGGTGCCGGGGGGCGAGTTCACCAGTGAGCTGAGCCGGCTGGGCGTCGGCGATACGCTCCTGGTCGACCGCCAGGCCTTTGGTTACCTGACGCTTGACCGCTTCATCGATGGGCGGGATCTCTGGTTGTTATCCACAGGCACGGGCGTGGCGCCGTTTCTGTCGATCCTGCAGGACTTCGAGGTCTGGGAGAAATTCGAGCGAATCATCCTGGTCTACAGCGTGCGCGAAGCCCGGGAGCTGGCGTATCAGGAGCTGATCGCGGAGTTGGTGCAGCGTGACTATCTGGCCGAGTACGCGCACAAGTTTCAGTACATTGCCACCGTCACCCGCGAGCAGCATCCAGGCGCCTTGAATGGCCGGATCACCACCTTGATAGAGAGTAGCGAACTGGAGCAGGCGGCAGGCGTGGCACTGACGGCCGAGCATGCGCGGGTCATGCTGTGTGGTAACCCGCAGATGATCGATGACACGCGAAAACTGCTGAAACAGCGTGACATGCACTTGAGCCTCAGCCGACGTCCCGGGCACGTTGCGGTGGAAAATTACTGGTAAAAAAACGGCGCCACGAAGGCGCCGTTTTTACCTGCATCCGATCATTAAGGCCGATTGTTCTGAGCCTTCAACAGATCGCGAATCTCACCCAACAGCTCTTCTTCCTTGGTCGGAACCGGCGG
The DNA here is from genome assembly GCF_000282415.1 of Pseudomonas sp. GM60. Classification (NCBI taxonomy): domain Bacteria; kingdom Pseudomonadati; phylum Pseudomonadota; class Gammaproteobacteria; order Pseudomonadales; family Pseudomonadaceae; genus Pseudomonas; species Pseudomonas sp. GM60. The sequence goes on along the minus strand of NZ_AKJI01000049.1, from coordinate 101,900 downwards.
CAGGGTGGGCGCAACGGCCTCTTCGCGCTTCAAGCGATTGATGGCTTTGACGCCCATGAAAATCGCGAACGCGACGATGATGAAGTCGATCATGCTCTGGATGAATTTGCCGTACGCCAGCACCACTGCGGGGGCGTCGCCGCTGGCGGCCTTGAGCGTAATGGCGAGATCACTGAAATCCACCCCACCGATCAGCAGGCCGATTGGCGGCATGACCACGTCGCCGACAAACGACGAAACGATCTTGCCGAAGGCGGCACCGATGATGATACCGACGGCCATGTCGACCACGTTGCCTTTTACCGCGAAGGCCTTGAACTCATTTAGCACGCCCATAGGTTATTTCCTTGTTACAGATGAGGTTGGTAATGCAGTGTAAATCAGCCAAATGGTTCTTGCCCGAAACAACTGCTTACAGCGCTTGCCTGCTATCGACCGGGGCAACGGTAAAAAGTTTTCAAAATGCCATCGCTGATGCGCAGGTCTGCGTGTTCCAGGCTTGCTTTCGCTATCCATCTGAGGTGGCGTTGTTCGTCATTCAGCGATGGAGGTGGTGGTTGTCATTAAAGGTGTGTGCGTCTCAGGAGTGACTTATTGAGAGTAGTGGGAGTGTGCGCAATAAGTTTTACAGTGCTGCATTTCAGGTGTCAGTTCTTGGTTAAAAAGTAGTGGCCGGAAAAAACACAGGGTGCACGATGTCATAAAGCCATTTATTTGATTCTCTGTATTAAATTATTTATTTTTGGATGATGTTGTACATTAAATTTTTAGAGTGCTATGGCGTGTATAGCTTTGTGGGGGCTTATTTTAAGTTTGACAGTGTTATTTGAGTGGTGCGTTGTACAAGTTATTCCAGTTGCAACACTGTAGGTGTCTCGAGAACCGAATAAGTTGCAGCGAATCTCCATTGAGTAACTCCGTCGCACTGATCCAGCCCAGCTGAGCTATCATCGCGGTTTTTGCCGGGAGTTCAGATGGCCAAGGCCAAGCGCATGTACGGCTGCACCGAGTGCGGCTCAACCTTCCCCAAGTGGGCCGGCCAGTGCGGCGAGTGCGGGGCCTGGAACACCTTGACCGAAACCATGGTCGAGAGCGGCGGTGCCGCAGCTCCCAGCGGTCGCACCGGCTGGACAGGCCAGCAGGCGCAGATCAAGACCCTGGCCGAAGTCAGTGTTGAAGAAATACCACGTTTTTCCACCGCCTCCAGTGAGCTCGATCGCGTCTTGGGTGGCGGACTGGTGGATGGTTCGGTGGTGCTGATCGGCGGTGATCCGGGCATCGGCAAATCAACCATCCTCTTGCAAACCTTGTGCAACCTCGCCAAGAGCATGCCAGCGCTGTATGTCACGGGCGAAGAGTCCCAGCAGCAAGTGGCCATGCGCGCTCGACGCCTGGGATTACCGCAGGATCAACTGCGGGTCATGACCGAAACCTGCATCGAAACCATTATCGCCACCGCCCGGGTCGAAAAGCCCAAGGTCATGGTGATCGACTCGATTCAGACGATTTTCACCGAGCAGCTGCAATCGGCACCGGGCGGCGTGTCCCAGGTGCGGGAGAGCGCAGCCTTGCTGGTGCGTTATGCCAAACAGAGTGGCACAGCCATTTTCCTGGTTGGCCACGTGACGAAAGAAGGTGCGCTGGCCGGTCCGCGCGTGCTGGAGCACATGGTCGATACCGTGCTGTATTTCGAGGGCGAATCCGACGGTCGCTTGCGCTTGCTGCGGGCGGTGAAGAACCGTTTTGGCGCGGTCAACGAACTGGGCGTGTTCGGCATGACCGACAAGGGTTTGAAAGAAGTCTCCAACCCTTCGGCGATTTTTCTCACTCGTGCACAGGAAGAAGTCCCGGGCAGTGTGGTCATGGCAACGTGGGAAGGCACCCGACCGATGCTGGTGGAAGTTCAGGCGTTGGTGGATGACAGCCATCTGGCCAACCCGCGTCGGGTCACGTTGGGGCTGGATCAGAACCGACTGGCGATGTTGCTGGCAGTTTTGCATCGACACGGCGGTATTCCGACCCACGACCAGGACGTGTTCCTCAACGTGGTGGGCGGCGTGAAGGTATTGGAAACCGCTTCCGACCTGGCGCTGATGGCGGCGGTCATGTCCAGCTTGCGCAACCGGCCATTGCCCCATGACCTGCTGGTGTTCGGCGAAGTCGGTTTGTCTGGCGAAGTGCGTCCGGTGCCGAGTGGGCAGGAACGCTTGAAGGAGGCCGCCAAGCACGGCTTCAAACGGGCCATCGTGCCCAAGGGCAATGCGCCGAAGGAGTCTCCACCGGGATTGCAGATTATTGCCGTGACCCGCCTCGAACAGGCCCTCGACGCATTGTTCGAGTAACCCCAATCCTTGTAGGAGCCAGCTTGCTGGCGAAGGGGCCTTGAGTTGTTCTTGAGGCCGCCTTCGCCAGCAAGCTGGCTCCTACAAAGGGAGGTTCACACCTCTATAAGTGCGCCCAACTCGCGCTCCAGCTCCTGCGGATCCCCCAGATTGAGCTCGATCAATCGGCGCAGGCGTTCTATGGATTCCAGGCTGATGTATCGGCAAACGAATCCCAAATGGCGAGGATCATCGTGCATCAGTTGCACATCCATCTTGATGTCAACGTCGTTGCTGAGATGAATGTCGACGGAAAAGATCTTTTCCGGGTCGCCCAGCCATGGCTCGGGCCGCTCGATCAGTATTCCCTTGAGCGACAGGTCGATAAGCTTCGCTGGCCAGATGAATTCCCCTTGGCACAGCTCGGTTTTGGCATCGAACGCGATACGTTTGAAGCGGCGGCGATTGGCAGGGTGTTCGCTCATGGCTTATTCCTCTTAATGTCCGCTGACTATAGACCCGCATTGTCAAAGCCTGCCAGCTGACACAGGCGTCTAGACCAATGTCGGGTATGGCCTTTGCCGTCAGGAGAGCTAAACTCGGGGTGGCTGTCTTTCTTGTCCACCCTGGCTGGAATAAAAAAATGAAAAATAATAATAGCCCGCTACGCCACCTACCCTGGCTGCTGCTGGCAATCGTAGGAGCGTGCGCCCTTGGCGTAGTGGCATTGCGCCGAGGCGAGGCAATCAACGCCTTGTGGATTGTGGTCGCTGCCGTGGCCATTTATCTGGTTGCGTACCGTTACTACAGTCTGTTCATCGCTAACAACGTGATGCAACTCGATTCGCGACGGGCCACCCCCGCCGTGCTCAACAATGATGGTCTGGACTACGTCCCTACCAACAAACACATTCTCTTCGGTCACCACTTCGCGGCCATCGCTGGCGCAGGTCCGCTGGTCGGTCCGGTGTTGGCGGCGCAGATGGGCTACTTGCCCGGCACACTGTGGCTGATCGCCGGTGTGGTGCTGGCCGGTGCGGTTCAGGACTTCATGGTCCTGTTCATGTCCACCCGCCGCAACGGTCGCTCCCTGGGCGACATGGTCCGCGAAGAAATGGGCCGCATCCCCGGCACCATCGCGCTGTTCGGCTGCTTCCTGATCATGATCATCATCCTCGCGGTGCTGGCGCTGATCGTGGTCAAAGCCCTGGCCGAGAGCCCGTGGGGCATTTTTACGGTGATGGCGACCATCCCGATCGCGATGTTCATGGGCATCTACATGCGCTACATCCGCCCGGGCCGCATCGGTGAGATCTCCATCGTCGGCGTGCTGTTGCTGCTCGGTTCGATCTGGCTCGGCGGGCAGATTGCCGCGGACCCGGTCTGGGCCAAGGCCTTCACCTTCACTGGCGTGCAGATCACCTGGATGCTGGTCGGTTACGGTTTCGTGGCCGCCTCGTTGCCGGTGTGGCTGATTCTGGCGCCGCGTGACTACCTGTCGACGTTCCTGAAAATCGGCACCATCATCGCGCTGGCGATCGGCATCCTGGTCACCATGCCCGAGCTGAAAATGCCAGCGCTGACCCAGTTCATCGATGGCACCGGCCCAGTATGGAAGGGCGGTCTGTTCCCGTTCCTGTTCATCACCATTGCTTGTGGCGCTGTCTCGGGTTTCCACGCGCTGATCTCTTCCGGCACCACGCCAAAACTGCTGGATAACGAGGTCAACGCCCGTTACATCGGTTACGGCGGTATGTTGATGGAATCGTTCGTGGCCATCATGGCGATGGTTGCCGCTTCGGTGATCGAGCCTGGCGTGTATTTCGCCATGAACAGCCCGGCGGCCGTCGTCGGTGGTGACGTGGTCGCGGTTGCACAAACTGTCAGCAGCTGGGGCTTTGCAATTACCCCGGAAGCGCTGCAAACGGTGGCCAAGGACATCGGTGAAACCACCATCCTGGCCCGCGCCGGCGGTGCGCCGACCCTGGCGGTCGGTATCGCGCAGATCCTGCACAGTGTCCTGCCGGGTGAAAACACCATGGCGTTCTGGTACCACTTTGCGATCCTGTTCGAAGCGTTGTTCATCCTGACAGCGGTAGACGCCGGCACCCGTGCCGGTCGCTTCATGTTGCAGGATTTGCTCGGCTCGTTCGTGCCGGCGCTGAAACGCACCGAGTCGTGGACCGCCAACCTGATCGCCACGGCTGGTTGTGTGGCGATGTGGGGCTGGTTGCTGTATCAGGGCGTGATCGATCCGTTGGGTGGCATCAACACCTTGTGGCCGCTGTTCGGTATCTCCAACCAGATGCTGGCCGGTATCGCGCTGATGCTCGGCACCGTCGTGCTGATCAAAATGAAACGCCAACGCTACGTCTGGGTGACCATGCTGCCTGCGGTCTGGCTGTTGATCTGCACCACCACCGCCGGCTTCATCAAGCTGTTCGATGCCAACCCGGCGATCGGCTTCCTATCGCTGGCTAAAAAGTACAGCGATGCGCTGGCCAACGGTCAGATCCTCGCCCCGGCCAAGGACATCACTCAGATGCAACACGTGATTTTCAACGCCTACACCAACGCAACGCTGACCGCGCTGTTCCTGTTCGTGGTGTTCAGTATCCTGTTCTATGCACTCAAGGTCGGCATTGCCGCCTGGGGTAAAAAAGAGCGTACGGATAAAGAATCGCCATTCCAGGCCTTGCCGGACGCGTAATCGAGGATTGCAGCATGTTCAATGACCTGAGTCGCCTCGGTAAATACCTCGGTCAGGCCGCGCGCCTGATGGTCGGCATGCCCGACTACGACAACTACGTCGAGCATATGCAGACCAAACACCCGGACAAACCGGTGATGAGCTACGAAATGTTCTTTCGGGAACGTCAGGAAGCCCGTTACGGTGGCAAGGGTGGGCCGAAGTGCTGTTGACCCGGTTGTCGGGTTAACAGCAATCCCTGTGGGAGCTAGCCTGCTGGCGATGGCGGCTGAACATTCAACATCACTGTTGATTGACAGTCCGCCATCGCTAGCAGGCTAGCTCCCACATTTGTTTTATGTTGTTTTCTAATTTTGTAAAGCAGGAGACTCCAGTTGTCCTCTCCCATCCCCGTCACGATCCTCAGCGGCTTCCTCGGCGCCGGCAAGACCACGCTGTTGCGCCACCTGCTCAAAGCCGAGCACGGCCTGAAAATCGCCGTGATCGAAAACGAATTCAGTGACGCCGGCATCGACACCCAACTGTTGGGCGACGAGCCGGTGCAAGTGATGACGCTGTCCAACGGCTGCGTCTGCTGCACCATCCACACCGACCTGACCAAGGCGCTCTATCTGTTGCTTGAACGGCTGGACAGCGGCGAAATCGCCTTCGACCGCCTGGTGATCGAGTGCACCGGCCTGGCTGATCCGGCACCGGTGGCGCAAACCTTCTTCATCGACGAAGAACTGCGTGAGCGTTACATCCTCGACGGCATCATCACGTTGGTCGATGCCGCGCACGCCGACGTACACCTGACACAAACCATCGCCCAGGCGCAGATTGGTTTCGCCGACCGCTTGCTGGTGAGCAAACGCGATCTGGTGGACGAGCCGACTTTCACTGCGTTGAGCGAGCGCCTGACCCGTATCAACCGTCGCGCGCCGATTCGCGTGGTCGACCACGGCCAGATCGATCTGGCCGAACTGCTCGATGTGCGCGGCTTCAACCTCAATGCCGACCTGGGTGGCGGCGTGAGTTTGCGCCCGGTCAGCAAAGCGCCTTCCATCGACCGCATTTCCAGCCTGGTGCTGCGCACCGACAAGCCGCTGGATATCGACAAGCTCAGCGAGTTCATGAACGAACTGCTGGAAGAGCATGGCAAACAGCTGCTGCGCTACAAAGGGGTGCTGAACATCCTTGGCGAGCCGCGGCGCATGGTGTTTCAGGGGGTGCTGAAGTTGTACGGCTTCGATTGGGATACGGAATGGGCAGAGGGCGAGGCGCGGGAAAGCGTGATTGTGTTTATTGCCGATGAATTGCCGGAGGAGAAGATTCGCGAGGGGTTTGCGCGGGTGGCGGCAGATTGAATCATTTCGTTCGTCAGTGATAACGCCTTCGCGGGCAAGCCTCGCTCCTACAGTCGGTGATATCCGTAGGAGCGAGGCTTGCCCGCGAAAGCGATCTAACCAGCAACACGATCCTGACCAAGCCCAAGTCCTGAGTTCAACAATATTTCCTCAAGATCATCCAGGTGCCCGCTCAGCAGCGAGACCGCCTTCGCCACATCCCCACGCGCCACCGCATCCAGAATCGCGGAATGCACCCGCCAATCGCAATAACCCTCCACTGATACATCAAACTGCGCAATCGCCAGTGAAGTCAGTGGCACCAGGCTGCCCAGAAAATGCGCCAACGGTGCATTCCCCGCCATTTCGGCCAGCTGCAGATGAAACGCCCCCGCCAACCTGATCGCCGAGCCATGCGCGGCACATTGGCGCTCGCGATCAATCAACCCACGCAGACACTTCAAGCCTTGTGCACGGGGCTGCTGGCACGCCAGCCGCACCACCGTGGTTTCGGTCAGCCGTCGCGCATGCAGCGTCTGCCGGACTTGCTCATGATCGAGCGCCGCGACTCGGGGACGATGGTGAGTGCGCAACACGATGATCTGCTGATGGGACAACTGCGTCAGCACCCCACGCATGTCACTGCGGCGAACGCCGAACATCTGCGCCAGGCTTTCTTCGGTAAAGCGACTGGCTGCATCGATGCGCTGTTCAAGAATGGCGTCGAAGACTCGCGAGTAGAGATCATCCGTCGGCGCGGGAAAGGGCAGGGCAACAAGAGTTTGCGCTGAAGCGAAGCTGTTCATGGCCTGTCTCCGGTTCCAAGAGGGTTCAACTGCCGAGGTTGTCGTCCGGGATATTCAATTCGATGCCCATCCGCTGGCCTTCGCGAAGAATGTGCCGACGCATTTCGGCACTCGCCAGGGCGCTGTTTTTGCTGCGGATCGCGCGCACCACGGCTTCGTTTTCTTCGAGGCGTTCGGCCAGATGCTCGGGTGAGTTGCGCAGCACCTCGGCGCTTTGCTTGAGGGCGTTGCTGGTCTGCTGTACCACGCTCTGGAAAATCGGGTTCGAGGTCAGCGTGAACAGCTCTTCGTGGAACGCGATGTAGGCGTTGACCCCGGCTTCGCTGTCGTTCGCCTCCAGAGCTTCGCGCATGTCCATCAGGGTCAGGCGCAGTTGCCCGACTTCCTTGCTGCTGATCGACTGCGCCACCAGGCCGACGATAAACGGCTCAAGGGTGTAGCGCAGTTGCAGCACGTCTTCCAGGCTCGCGCCGGCCACTGCACTGTCGTGGCTTTGGCTGTCAGCCAGATGGGCATCGAGCACCACTACGCCTTTGCCCGGCATCGAGCGCACCAGGCCGAGGGTTTCCAGGACGATGACCGCCTCGCGCAGGCTCGGGCGGCTGATGCCCAGTTGTTCGGCCAGTTCACGTTGCCCCGGCAGCATCTCGCCGGAGCGCCATTGCCCACGTGCCAGCGCGGCACGAAGTTTTTCCACTACTGAATTTACGACGGTTGACGAGGTAATCACTGTTCGCTCCAAGTCGCGATAATGTGCCCGCCCAAAGGCAGGCACACGTTGTTTAAAATTCCTGCTGGTGCGCGGGTGCGACCGGTTTTCGAGGCTGGAAGGTATAACCCACCTGACCGGAAAGCACCTTGTTTGCGCGTTGGATATCGATGTCTTTTTCCCATCGGGCGATGGCCACGGTGGCGACGCAGTTGCCGATCAGGTTGGTCAGCGCACGGCCGATACCCATGAACCAGTCCACCGCCAATACCAGCACCAGACCGACCACCGGAATCGCCGGGATGGCCGTCAGTGTCGCCGCCAGAATCACCAGCGCCGAGCCGGGAATCCCGTGAGCTCCTTTGGAGGTGATCAACGACACCAGCAAAATGGTCAGCAAATCGGACATGGCCAGCGGCGTGCCCGTGGCATTGGCGATGAACACGATGGCCAATGTCAGGTAGATCGAAAAGCCGTCGAGGTTGAACGAGTAGCCGGTGGGAATCACCAGCCCGACCGTTGAACTGCCGATGCCCAGATGTTCGAGCTTGCGCATGATTTGCGGCAGCACGGCGTCGGACGATGCGGTGCCCATGACGATCATCAGTTCTTCGCGCAGGTATTTGAGCAACGGCCACATGCGCAGGCCGGACAGGCGCATCACCAGGCCGAGAATCAGCGCCACGAACGCGACACACGTCAGGTAGAAAAGACCGACCAGACTGCCCAGGTGTTGCAGCGAGTCCAGGCCATATTTGCTGGTGGTGAAGGCAATCGCGCCGAACACGCCGATCGGCGCCAGGCGCACGATCATGCCCATGATGCGGAAGATCACATGGCTCAGCTCATTGATCAGCCGGGAAATGCCCGACGCGGCTTCGCCCACCAGGTTCAGTGCGCTGCCGAACAGCACTGAAAACAGCAGGACCTGCAGGATGTTGTTGTCGGCGAAGGCGCCGATCACCGAGGTTGGAATCAGGTCCATCAGGAACTGCGTAGTGGTGTGCATGTGCTGGCCGCGCTGGGCGATGTCGCCCATGTCGGCGGCAGACAGCTGCTCCAGATGAATGTTCGCGCCGCTGCCGATGCCGGTGCTGAAGGCGAACACCAGGCCAATCACCAGGGCGATGGTGGTCAGCACTTCGAAGTAGATCACCGATTTGAGGCCGATGCGCCCGACCTTCTTCAGGTCGCCGGCACCGCTGATGCCGCTGACCACCACGCAGAACACGATCAGGCCGATGAGCATCTTGATCAGTTTGATGAAGCCGTCGCCGAGGGGTTTGAGCTGGGCGGAGTATTCAGGAAGGGTCAGCCCGCAGATGATGCCGAGCACCAGTCCGAGAACCACTTGAAGGAAGATTGAACGCGAGCACCATCTGAGCATGGGAGGAATCCTGGTCGGTGTCCTGGCTGCCGACGCATAAGCGCATCAGATTCAGGACTTAATTATTGTGGTCTTACCGGTATGTCCAGTGCAGGCGCAGTCTACGCTGGATTTTTTTACGATGACAAGTGAAAACCTGAAAATTGGCATGACCGGTCTGACCAGTGGTGTAGGCGGTCAACGTCAGATCCTTTCGGGAGCCAGCTTGTCTGCGATAGCGGCGCAGGGACAGCTCATACATGGCCATCTAGTTGTAAGTGAATGTTTTATTTTAATGTTCGTAAACTAAGGTTGAATCAGTTTAGTTTGTTGTGATGAGGGAAGAATTGCTGTTTTGTTAAGTTCTGAAAAATGTTTTTAGTTCCGGTTTTGTTGTCTTTCTCTTTGGGTTGAGGCTCATCTGTTTCAGGATGTATGAGCGTCGTTGTTTTTTATGTTGATACTCGTGTAGGCGTCAGAGTTTATTGTTGATCAAGTGGCTTACATTTGGTTTTATTTAATGGCTGGGTGCCGTCGGTCAGTGAGTGATAACTTCAACTTTCGCCAACTAGGGCGACTTGTTTTTTTATCAGGAGAAGTCTCATGCAAGAACACATTATGGATCTGTCCGGTGAACTGGGTGCCGAGTTCGAAGCTTATGTAAATTCTGGTAGTGCCGGTATCAACGGCGGGGAAACCATGTGCACCATGGTTTCGTGCGAGACCTTGGGCTGCACCGTTATCGGCTGCACCTGCTGATCCTCAAATAATACAGGGCGGGTCTCTGACCCGCGCTGTTCGTCGAGAGTGGTTGGCGATGTTGACTGATGTTTTGAGTTTCAATGAACGACTGATCGGGGGCGTTAAAACAGCGGTAGACCATGACGTCCTGCGCAAGACCCTCGAACTTTTGCATAAGGACGATAAAGCTGTTCGGCGATATTTTGGTGTCGATCGACAAGCACTTCTGGGCGAATGTTATCGCCTTTCATCGTCGTCTAATAATAAAGAATCCCCAGCGATTGAAATGCTCGAGCAGAAGATAAAGCTTATTGCTTCGTTGTCGTTCGAGAGTGAGCTTGATAGTCAGGAGGTATTCAGTATTTTTTATGCGCGGTGGTATGCGTATTTTAAATGTATCTTTGAAGGTGATCCAAAATACAATTCGATAAGTGAGTGGGTTAATACAGAGCTTTTTCTTTCCGGCATTCGATTGCATATAACGGCCTTGGTTAAAGGCTTTTCGGAGAAATCACTGGTTTACCAGTTAAACAGCCAGATAACCGAAGGTGCCGATCTGGATCTGCAGGGGTTTGACCAGGCCCTGGCAGGCGATGGATTCAGCTCGTTCCTCCGCTCATACCCGGTGCTGGCCCGCTTGCTCATGGTACGAATCGAAGACACGGTGGCCTACCTGTACAAGGTGATCGGGCATTTCGCGGACGATAGCCAACGACTTAAAACCGCTTTCGCATTGCCCGACACACGAATCGACTCGATCACCCTCGGTCTCGGGGACTCACATGCCAACGGCGAAACCGTCTGCTGTCTGCAGATCGGCAATCAGGCACTGATGTACAAACCCAGGAGTAACCGTGAAGCATTGTTTTACGGCGCATTGCTCAGGCAACTGCATGAACGCAGCGGTGAGGCCTGTTTCTCCGTTTACGTACCGCTCATGGTGTCACTGGACAATCATTGCTGGATTGAAAAAATCGACAACCGGGCCTGTGAAACCCACAGCGACCTGTCACTTTTTTTTCAGCGTCTGGGCGCCCAGGTCGCGGTGATTCATGCGCTGAACGGCATCGACTTTCACTACGAAAACATCATTGCCTGCGGTAGCAGCCCGGTGATGATCGATCTGGAATGCCTGTTCACGCCGGTCATGGTCGACTTGAGGGTCAATTTGCCTCACAGCCGTGCGCTGTTCAAAACCATCAAACTCAACAGTCAATCAGTGTATGCAAGCGGATTCGTGCCTAATTCGCCGGACTCCGACAATGACTACAGTGGTCTGAGCTGCCAGCAACAGTTCGTCGCGAAAAAAAAACAATTGGTCCGTGAGCAGCGTTTGTACCGTTTGAAGCCCATCGACGCCCACAGCCGCCCGGTCATTCGGCACCTGCCCGTTTTCGAAAGCAGGACGCATTCGGTCACGGATCACAAGGACGCCTTTTTTCTCGGTTTTGAGGCGGGTTACGACGAGATGATGAACCACCGCGGTGCGGTGCTTGAGTTGCTCGAACAGCATGCCCAGTCGTTGAAAAACCGGGTTCTGATCAAAAATACCCAGCGTTATGCTGATTTCATCGGGATGATGCTCCATCCACGGTTTACCCGCTGTGGGCTTCAGCGGGATCTTTTACTGGCAACCTTATGGTCGGAGCTGAACGAAACGCTCAATGACTACGGGATTCCCAGGCATGAAATCAGCGATCTGGCGAAGGCCAACTTTCCTTGTTTTACCTTGCCCTTACTGTCCAATAGCTTGCTGGACGCGCATGGACAAGCCGTAGCTTCTTTGGCCATTGAGCGCCCGTTCGACAGTTGCCGCCGCAAGTTGGAAAACCTTTCGCCCGAACACAAAGCCTTTCAGATACACATCGTGCAGATGTGCCTGTTTCCTGTGGCCAATGAAGCCTTGCCACTCAACCGGGAGCATCACCTCAAAACAGCGCCTGACCTGAGCCGGGCGCACTACCTTGAACACGCGATGACCATCGCCGGAATCATTGATCGAACGCGTGTCGAGGGCGAGGAGGGCGATGTGGCGTGGACGTTCATGGATACGCACCCGCGTACCCGGCGCCACTTCATTTCGCCCATGGGTAGTGGTTTGTACAACGGGATGGGAGGCCTGGCGATTTTTTACTTGAGCCTGTTCAGGGCCAGCGGTGCGACGCGTTATCTGCAAGAGGCTGAGCGGATCCTCGTGGGTATCAGTAAATCCCAAGGGCATTTTGCAAGCGAGCTGACCGTCAGCGCCTATTTCGGCTTGACCTCCTACTTATACGTTCTGGTCAACTACCAGATCATGACCGGCCGCCAGACGTATCAGGCAAGCATCGACGAAACAGTGCTCCAACTGGCCGACTTTCCCCGTGAGGGTGATGAGTTCGACTTCATTCATGGCTGGTGCGGCGCGGTGACGGTTCTGGTGAATCTCTACCAATTGGAGAAACGCGAAACGTTGCTGCCCTTGATCGAAAAGTTCTCGCAAGCCATTCAGTCAGCACTGACGCTGGACAATGGAACGCTGTTGCTCAAGGCAACGGGCAAGCCGCTGTTGACGGGTTTCTCCCATGGCATTTCAGGCGTTCTGCACGCGTTGGGAAAAGTCTGGGAGGTGACGAAAGCGCCGGGTTTGGCCGAGCTGATCGCGCAGGTGTTGCAGGCAGAAAACCGCCTGACAATCGATGGTTTCTGGCTTGATCTGCGTGAAACCGCGAAGTCAGCGTCCACCGTCAAATGGTGTCATGGCGACGCCGGCATTCTCATTTCCAGACGCGGGCTGACTCGGGCGCTGGGTGAGGCGCTGGACGTCGATACCAGGGCGGTGCTCGAGCAGGATGCCGAGCGGTGTGAGCGTCATCTCTGGGAGCAGGGCCTGGGGTCTGGTTATAGTCTGTGTCATGGAGACTTCGGCAATCTGATGTGCTTGCTCAGACTCTATCGCGACACACGTAATGAGCAGGGTATCGCCCGGGTGGAGCGAGCACTCTCACAGGTGACCCAGAACTTCTTCAATGAAGATTTTCTGGATGAGCGCACTATCCCTGATCCGGGCCTGATGCTCGGGATCGCGGGCGTCGGTCAGGCGCTGCTGCATGCTGTGGCGGACGGTTTGCCTGATGTGTTGTCCCTCGAGTTTGCAAGACCGGCTGCTGCCTGAGTGGCACAAAACCCAGGCGAAAAAAAACCGGCCATCACTGGCCGGTTTTTTTATCGCAGCGGTTCAGCGATGCAATTAAGCGCCGTATACCGGCAGCTTCTTGCAGATGGCCTTGACCTTCTCACGAACGGCGTCGATCACCGCTTCGTTGTTCAGGTCAGCCAGGATGTCGCAGATCCAGCCGGCCAGCTCTTTGCACTCTGCTTCCTTGAAGCCGCGAGTGGTCACAGCCGGAGTGCCGAAGCGCAGGCCGGAGGTGACGAACGGGGAGCGTGGATCGTTTGGCACGGAGTTCTTGTTCACGGTGATGAATGCTTTGCCCAGAGCGGCGTCAGCGTCTTTACCGGAGATTTCCTGCTTGATCAGCGACAGCAGGAACAGGTGGTTTTCAGTACCGCCGGAAACCACGTCGAAACCGCGCTCGATGAAGACGCTGGCCATGGCCTGGGCGTTTTTCACCACTTGTTGCTGGTAAGCCTTGAACTCAGGCTGCAGCGCTTCCTTGAAGCAGATCGCTTTAGCGGCGATCACGTGCTCCAGCGGGCCACCCTGGGCGCCCGGGAATACTGCGGAGTTCAGCTTCTTCTCGATGTCGGCGTTGGCGCGAGCCAGGATCAGGCCGCCACGTGGACCGCGCAGGGTCTTGTGCGTGGTGGTGGTCACGACGTCAGCGAATGGCACCGGGTTCGGGTAGACGCCAGCGGCTACCAGACCGGCCACGTGGGCCATGTCGACGAACAGGTAGGCGCCAACCTTGTCAGCGATTGCGCGGAAGCGCGGGAAGTCGAGGATCTGCGAGTAAGCAGAGAAACCGGCCACGATCATTTTCGGCTTGTGCTCAACGGCCAGGCGCTCGACTTCGTCGTAGTCGATCAGGCCATTGGCGTCGATGCCGTACTGAACGGCGTTGTACAGCTTGCCGGAGGACGAAACGCTGGCACCGTGGGTCAGGTGACCACCGTGAGCCAGGCTCATGCCCAGGATGGTGTCGCCAGCTTGCAGCAGGGCCAGGTAAACGGCGCTGTTGGCTTGCGAACCGGCGTGCGGCTGAACGTTGGCGTAATCGGCGCCGAACAGTTCTTTGGCACGGTCGATGGCCAGTTGCTCAACGACGTCGACGAACTCGCAACCACCGTAGTAGCGCTTGCCCGGGTAGCCTTCGGCGTACTTGTTGGTCAGTACCGAGCCTTGAGCTTCCATCACCGCAGGGCTGGTGTAGTTTTCCGAAGCGATCAGCTCGATGTGTTCTTCCTGGCGCTGAGCTTCTTGCTCCATGGCGGCAAAAAGATCGGCGTCGTACTTGGCAATAGTCAAATCACGGCTGAACATGGCGGTCCTCAAGGATCGGGGCAGAAAAGGGGGGCATTCTAACCCAATGGGATTTAGATGGCATATGAAAGGGCATCATGTCGCAGACAAGTGGGCTTCATGTCGGGATCAGCGGTGATCATGCCGCCCACATCGCCGGCAAGCCGGCTCCTACAGGGGAACGCATTCCAAATGTAGGAGCCGGCTTGCCGGCGATGGGGCCATCAGCCCCACTGCACAACCTCAATCGAACATGAACAACGCATCATTACTGAACTGCGCTTCAAACCGTCCCGCCGGCATCGGCCGCCCGAACAGGTAACCCTGAACCTCATCGCAGCCATGCTCACGCAGGAAGTCCAGCTGCTCATGGGTTTCCACACCCTCGGCGATCACCGCCAGGTTGAGGCTGTGGGCCATGGCGATGATCGCCCGGGCGATCTGCGCATCCTGTTCACCCGACGGCAAGCCATCGACAAAGGTACGGTCGATCTTCAGCACGTCGATCGGGAACTGCTTGAGGTAGTTGAGCGACGAATAACCGGTGCCGAAGTCGTCGACCGCGATGCTCAGCCCGAGGTTTTTCAGCCCGGCCAGAATCTGCATCGCCTCGCTGACTTCGCGCATCAGGATACTTTCGGTCAGCTCCAGCTCCAGGCACGCCGGTGGCAGGCCGGTTTCCTTGAGGATAGTGGCGATCCGCGTGCCGAGCTGGCCGTCGGAGAACTGCCGGGCAGAGATGTTGACCGATACCTTCGGCACCCGCACCTTGGCCTGATGCCAGGTCTTGAGCTGACGGCAGGCCTCGCTGATCACCCAGTCGCCGACGTCCACCACCAGGCCCAGTTCTTCGAGCACCGGAATGAAATCCCCCGGCGGCACCAGGCCACGGCGCGGATGACGCCAGCGCAGCAAGGCTTCGGCGCCGGTCAGGCGTTTGCCGTCGCCGCTGAATTGCGGCTGGTAGTACAGCACGAATTCGTTCTGTTCCAGGGCGTGACGCAAGTCGCTTTCCAGCTCCAGGCGCTCGAGGGCACTGGCGTTCATGTCCGCCTGATAGAACTGGAAGTTGTTCTTGCCGCGTTCCTTGGCGTGGTACATCGCGGTGTCGGCGTTCTTCATCAGCTGACTGAGTTCGTTGCCGTCCTGCGGGCTCAGGGCGATGCCGATACTGGCGGTGACGAAGAATTCGCGGCCTTCAAGCACGAACGGTTTCACCAGGCTGGCGAGAATCTGTTCGGCCACGTGAATCGCCCGATTGAGGGCGATTTCGCGGTTGGCCCGCGGTTGCAGGAGCAAGGTGAATTCATCGCCGCCCATACGCGCCACGGTGTCGTCGTCATCGACGCAACCGAGCAGGCGCGTGGCCATTTCCTTGAGCATGCGATCGCCGGCGGCGTGGCCCAGGGAGTCGTTGATCGGCTTGAAACGGTCGAGGTCGAGGAACATCAGCACCACCCAGGACTTCTGCCGTTCCGCCGATTGCAGTGCGGTGTGCAGGCGGTCCTGGAACAGCGTGCGGTTGGGCAGGTGCGTCAGGGCGTCGTAATAGGCGAGGCGGTGAATCCGTTGTTCACTGGCCTTGCGCTCGCTGATGTCGCTGAAGAAACACACGTAACTGGCCAGATCGCCTTCATCGTCGAGCACCGCCGTGATACCGACCCACGCCGGGTAATGCTCGCCGTTACGACGCCTGAGCCAGACTTCGCCTTCCCAGGTGCTGTGCTGGTTCAATTGCTTGAGCACATAGCGCAGGTGCGCTTCCTGCTGCTCGTCGACGGTCAGCATGTTCGGCAACTGGTCGAGCACTTGCTCCACCGCATAGCCGCTCACGCGACTGAACGCTTCGTTGGCCTGCACGATGTAGCCTGCCGGGTCGGTGATCAGGATCGCCGACGTCGAGTGTTCGAATACCGTGGCCGCCATGCGCAGGTCTTTCTCGGCGCGGCGTTGCTGGCTGATGTCGCGACCGACACCGAGCACGCCTTCGAAGGCACCGTGTTCGTCCCAGACCAGCACCAGCCGCAACTCGATTGGTATCTTGCGCCCATCGGCACGCAGGCAGTCGAACAGGAACAGTTGGGTCTGCACCTGGCTGCGCAACAGCGCCAGTTGGTCGGGTTTGCCCAGCGCTTTGCTGACGCGGTCCATCAGGTTGTAGATGCCGCTCAACTGCTGCGGGTTGGCAATGGTCGACTGCCAGCCGTTCTGGAAAATCCAGTCGGTGTCGTAGCCCAGCACGGCTTGCACCGACGGGCTGACGTAGTTGAGCGAGAGCTTGCTGTCGGTGGAGAAAATCACGTCGCTGATGCTTTCGGCGAGCATCCGGTAGCGCTGCTCGCTGTCGCGCAGGGACTCACTGGCCTCGATCTGCTCGGTGATGTCCTTGGCCACGCCGATGATCCGTGTGACCTGATCGTGTTTGTCCCGCGCCAGCGCCTGTTCACGAATATCGAAACGCCGCCATTTGCCGTTGCGGTGACGGAAGCGCAGTTGGCATTGCAGCAATTGCGTATAGCCCGCGTGCCGCTGGGTCTGTCGCGCGCGGTGGTAGTGGTCGGCATCTTCGGGGTGCAGCAGGATTTCCCAGAAGTACTCGCCCATCTGGTGCAGCTCGGTGCGGTTGTAACCGAGTGTCTGGCCCAGGTGATGGTTGCTGAAGATCATGCGCTGGCTGATCACGTCCTGGACGTACAAATGATCCGGCACGGTGCGCACCACGTCGGACCAGAACCCTTCACGCTCAAGCAGCGACAGTTCGATGAGCTTGCGACTGGTGATGTCGCTGATGCTCAGGATCACCGCTTTATAGTCGTCCTGGTTTTCCGGCAGGCGCATCACCAGCCACAGGTGCTGATCGCGGCCATTGGCGTCTTGCAGCTTTATTTCCAGCTCAAACTGTTTCTGCTGATTGAGTACCGCTTCGAGCACTTGATTGCCGATGGCGGTGCCATCCAGCGGATTGCCGTCGATCAGCAACTTCCAGGCTTGTTCGCAGGAATTGACGTTGAGCAGTTGCAGGGCAACCTGGTTGACCTCGGTGATGCGCAGTTCCTGCAACAGCTGCTGGCGTTGTTCCGGGGTTTCCAACCAGGCTTGCAGGTGTTCGGTGCTGAGCAACTGGTTTTTGTCGAAGACGTTCTTGAGGCCAGACACATCGAGCACGCACAGAGCGACGCCGGTGCCTTCGAAAATATCCTGATAGCGCCGGCGACCTTCACTCACCTGGCGCTGACGACGGCGTATGTTCAACAGGGCGATCAGCGGCAGCAGAGAGAGCGCCAGCCCCAACAGGCATTTACCGATAAACGCCGGCAGCAGTTCTTCGATCACACGTTGCCGGTCGAACAACCCGCGCAGTTGCCAGTCGCTGCCGGTCAGGGGAACCGTCAGCACGCTGTTGGCCACATCATTTGCGGTCAGCTCGCTCGGCTTGGCCAGGGGCTGTGAATCATCGCGGCTGATGACCTGGTGATTGACGCGGTTTTCCACCAGCCACAATGGGCGGATCCCGGCCTCGCCTGGTTTGGTCAGTGACGAGAAAAAGCTCGGCGTCAGGCGCAGGACCCAATAGCCCCGAGAGCTGCCGCTGGCTTGATGCAGCAACAGGTGCACCACCGAACCGTTATCGGCGTTGCTGAAATAATGTGCCTGGGTACGGCTGCGGCGTACCAGCTCGACGAGGTAGTCGGCGTCCTCGCTGTCGGCGGTGGTGTCGCTGATGACTTTCCCTGAGGGGCTCAACAACGCGAGGCTGCGCAGGTCGGGCAAGGACTTTTGCAGCTTGCGCAGCAGCTCCTGCTGTTCGTCGGCGCTTTGCGGCTGTTCGACGATCGGTAGCAGGTTGAGGGCGATCTGCGCATTGAGCGACATGTTCAGGCTGACTTGCGCAGCCAGATCGGCGGTGTAGTCGATGGTGTATTGGCGCTGGTTTTTCTGGGTTTCGCGCATCTGATCCAGCAGTTGCCAGAACAGCAACGCGAGCAGCAAAAGCACGAGTGTCGCCAGCGCGCCCTTTAATGTTCCGCGCAGGGGGGAACCGGACACAGCAGTCGGTGCACGGGTGGTCAAGGGCGGAGTGACATTAGACAAACTGTAATCCTGCGGTTTAGCTGGACTGGCGCGACGTGCACTATAAGCCGGACGCCCGGAGGGCGGCTAGCATGCCTTGAGTTGTGGCAAAGTGCCAGACCCTCCCGGCTGGACTGCCTTCTGTCAATAAGGTAGCTTTGCCGGTTACGCGGGAGCGTTCCAGCTCCTAGAATCAGGTTTTTTCAGCGCGCAGCATTGATACCTATCAGTCGTCGACGCGCACGGCCTGGCCGGGCATCGCCTGCGCTCCAATCATTCATCTGTCACTGACCCAAGGTTCTCCATGGCTCAATACGTCTTCACCATGCATCGGCTGGGCAAAGTTGTTCCGCCGAAGCGGGAAATCCTGAAAAACATTTCGCTGTCCTTCTTCCCCGGCGCCAAGATCGGCGTGCTCGGCCTCAACGGTTCGGGTAAATCCACGCTGCTGAAAATCATGGCCGGCGTCGACACCGAGTTCGAGGGCGAAGCCCGTCCGATGCCGGAGTTGAACATCGGTTACCTGCCACAGGAACCGATCCTGGACCCGACCAAGACCGTGCGTGAAGTGGTCGAGGAAGCGGTCAGCGTGATCAAGAACGCCCAGGCACGCCTGGACGAGGTCTACGCGGCTTACGCTGATGAAGATGCCGACTTCGACAAGCTGGCCGCCGAACAGGCCAAGCTCGAAGCCATCCTGCAAGCCAGCGACGGTCACAACCTGGATCGCCAACTGGAAGTCGCCGCCGATGCGCTGCGCCTGCCGGCCTGGGACGCCAAGGTCGAATTCCTTTCCGGTGGTGAAAAACGTCGTGTGGCCCTGTGCCGCCTGCTGCTGTCCGCCCCCGACATGCTGCTGCTCGACGAACCGACCAACCACCTGGACGCCGATTCCGTCGCCTGGCTGGAACACTTTCTCCACGACTTCCCGGGCACTGTCGTTGCGATCACGCACGACCGTTACTTCCTGGACAACGTTGCTGGCTGGATCCTCGAGCTCGACCGCGGCGCCGGTATCCCGTACGAGGGCAACTATTCGGGTTGGCTTGAAGCCAAGTCCGATCGTCTCGCTGCCGAATCCAAGCAACAGTCGGCCCACGAAAAAGCCATGAAGGAAGAACTGGAGTGGGTGCGCAAAGGCGCCAAGGCCCGCCAATCCAAATCCAAGGCACGTCTGCAACGCTTCGAAGAAATGCAATCGCAGGAATTCCAGAAGCGTTCGGAAACCAACGAGATCTACATCCCGGCCGGTCCACGCCTGGGTGACAAGGTCATCGAGTTCAAGAACGTTTCCAAGGGCTATGGCGATCGCGTGCTGATCGACAACCTGTCGTTCTCCATGCCTAAAGGCGCCATCGTTGGCGTGATCGGCGGTAACGGTGCCGGTAAGTCGACGCTGTTCCGCATGCTGATGGGCAAGGAACAACCGGATTCGGGCAGCATCGAAGTCGGCGAAACCGTGCAACTGGCCTGCGTCGATCAGAGCCGCGAAGACCTGGACGGCAGCAAGACTGTGTTCCAGCAAATCTCCGACGGTTCGGATCAGATCCGCATCGGCAACTACGAGATCCCGTCGCGTACCTACGTCGGTCGCTTCAACTTCAAGGGCGGCGATCAGCAGAAGTTCGTCAAGGATCTGTCCGGTGGTGAGCGCGGTCGCTTGCACCTGGCCCTGACCCTGAAAGAGGGCGGCAACGTCCTGCTGCTCGACGAACCGTCCAACGACCTCGACGTTGAAACCCTGCGTTCCCTGGAAGAAGCCCTGCTGGACTTCCCGGGCGCCGCCATTGTGATCTCTCACGATCGGTGGTTCCTTGACCGCGTCGCGACGCACATCCTGGCGTACGAAGACGATTCGCAAGCAGTGTTCTTCGAAGGTAACTACACCGAGTACGAAGCCGATCGCAAGAAACGCCTCGGCGAAGCGGCTTCCCAGCCGCATCGTGTACGGCACAAGAAACTGGCCTGATTTCGGGTTGGTTGCATGAAAAAACGGAGCCTTCGGGCTCCGTTTTTTTTTATGGGTTTTTCAGTGGCACCGTGGCGAATTCATCGCGAGCAGGCTCGCTCCCACAGGGGGAATGCACATCAAATTGTAGGAGTGAGCCTGCTCGCGATAGCGGTGTAACTAATGGTGCAAAACCCAGATTGCGAATCCCTTTTTAGGTGCGAAATCAGCCTGAAAATGGAGTTTATTTATATCCTGCGCACCATTTAATTTCATAAACGCGACATTTTGCTCTATTACTGTGCGCACTCCGTTTGCTAAAGTCCGGCCCAATCTCTTCCAACGACAATAAATTTGCCGAGACTTTTCCATGATCGAATCCGTCGAAACCTTCCTTGCCCGACTGAAAAAACGCGACCCGGACCAACCTGAATTCCACCAGGCCGTCGAAGAGGTCCTGCGCAGTCTGTGGCCGTTTCTTGAAGCCAATCCGCATTATCTGACCTCCGGCATTCTGGAGCGGATCTGCGAGCCGGAGCGGGCGATTGTGTTCCGTGTTTCCTGGGTCGACGATCACGGCAAGGTGCAGGTCAATCGCGGTTTCCGCATCCAGATGAACAGCGCGATCGGTCCGTACAAGGGCGGCTTGCGTTTCCATCCTTCGGTGAACCTCGGCGTACTGAAATTCCTCGCCTTCGAACAGACCTTCAAAAACTCCCTGACCTCGTTGCCCATGGGCGGTGGCAAGGGGGGCTCGGACTTCGACCCGAAAGGCAAAAGCGATGCGGAAGTCATGCGCTTCTGTCAGGCCTTCATGAGCGAGTTGTACCGCCACATCGGTGCAGACGTTGACGTGCCGGCCGGCGACATCGGCGTGGGTGCCCGCGAGATCGGTTTCCTGTTCGGCCAGTACAAGCGCCTGAGCAACCAGTTCACCAGCGTGCTGACCGGCAAAGGCCCGAGCTATGGCGGCAGCCTGATTCGCCCGGAAGCCACCGGTTTCGGCTGCGTGTACTTCGCCGAGGAAATGCTCAAGCGCAGCGGTGAAGCCGTCGAAGGCAAGCGCGTAGCCATCTCGGGTTCCGGCAACGTTGCGCAGTACGCGGCGCGCAAGGTCATGGACCTGGGCGGCAAGGTGATTTCGCTCTCGGACTCCGAAGGCACGCTGTATTGCGAGGCGGGTTTGACCGAAGAACAGTGGCTGGCGCTGTTGGAGCTGAAAAACGTCAAGCGTGGACGGATCAGCGAGCTGGCCACGCGTTTCGGCCTGGAGTTCCGTGCGGGTCAGTGCCCATGGGATCTGGCGTGCGACATCGCGCTGCCCTGCGCCACTCAAAACGAACTGGATGCCGAGGCCGCGCGCACGTTGCTGCGCAACGGCTGCATCTGCGTGGCGGAAGGCGCGAACATGCCGACCACCCTGGAAGCCGTGGACCTGTTTATCGAGGCCGGGATTCTGTTCGCGCCGGGCAAGGCGTCCAACGCCGGCGGTGTCGCGGTGAGCGGGCTGGAGATGTCGCAGAACGCCATGCGTCTGCTGTGGACCGGCGGGGAAGTGGACAGCAAGCTCCACGGGATCATGCAATCGATCCACCATGCGTGCGTGCATTACGGCGAAGAGAACGGCCGCATCAACTACGTCAAAGGCGCGAACATCGCCGGTTTCGTCAAAGTCGCCGACGCCATGCTTGCCCAGGGCGTGGTTTAAGCCGGTTCGATGCGGATGATTTCGATCGTCTGATCGCCGGCCGGGCGTTGCCACAGCACCTCGTCGCCGAGTTGCGCCCCAAGCAATGCCCGGCCCAGCGGTGAACCCCAGTTGATCAGGCCCGCAGACGCGTCGGCCTGGTCTTCACCGACCAATTGCACGGTTTGCTCGGTGCTGTGCTCGTCGGCGAAGGTCACGCGGCCGCCGATCTGCACCTTTTGCGTCGAACTGGCGGCGGTCACGACCTGAGCGCTTTGCAGGCGCTGATTGAAGTAGCGCAAATCCCGCTCAAGGTCCACCAGGCGTTGCTTGTCGGCCTGTTCGCCTTTGGCCGATTGTTCATTGTGCAATTGTTGCAACCCGGCGACTTTTGCCTGCAACTGGGCAAGGCCTGCGGGCGTGACGTAATTGGGCTGCGTGCTGACCTGCCGTTCGACGGGCTGATCAACTTGCGCGGCGGCGTTATCTTCATTGACGAAGGCGCGACTCATGGTTTCCTCCCGTTATGAGGTTTAGGCCATGGTCACAGGCTTTTAGTTTCGGCGGATGTCTGTCAGCGACTCATTGCGAGCGAAACGCACGGGCGGCGTCCTGATCTTTCTGCTGTTGCCAGGCTTTTTCACGTTCGTCCCAGTGATGGCTGCGATAGTCCTCGCGGTCTTCGCTTTCGCGCATGGCCTGGCATTGGCGGAAACCATCGCTCCAGCCTTCGGCGTATGGCTTGTCCTTGAGATACCGCGGCACGTTCTTGCGAAATTCACCGGTGATCGCCCCGGCGGCCTGTCGACCACTGCTGCAGCCGTCATCGAAACCATCGGCGAAGGCCGGAGGATAACCTTTGGCAATCAGGTCTTCGTGAGTCGTCTGGCAACCCGCGCACAACAGCAACACACCCACCACACCCACACAACGCCACATCTCGGACTCCCGGCCGTTCAACGGCCTATGGTTCAAGTCTAGAAGTGCATTCGTGAGACCTTCGTGAAAGGCCTGTGATGAATCCGTTGAACAACACAGATCCCTTGTAGGAGCCGGCTTGC
Organism: Pseudomonas sp. GM60; assembly: GCF_000282415.1. Taxonomy (NCBI): domain Bacteria; kingdom Pseudomonadati; phylum Pseudomonadota; class Gammaproteobacteria; order Pseudomonadales; family Pseudomonadaceae; genus Pseudomonas; species Pseudomonas sp. GM60. The sequence continues at coordinate 78,693 of NZ_AKJI01000049.1, read as the reverse complement.
TGGCGATCGCATCGACACGGTTTATCTGATTCACCGCGGTGATGCCATCGTCGGAACGCCGCCCGCAGCAAGCCGGCTCCTACAGGTCAGTAGTGATACCACTTCAGCTCAAGCATCACTTCATTCTCAGGTGTAGCCAGATGGCTGAATTCACGCTGGGCGCTCAGACGCAGACCCAGGTTGCGCGACAATTCCCACTGCTGGTTCAGACTCAAACTACGGCGCACTTCGCCATTGGTGAAGAAATCCCCCTTGGCCTCCAGGCTGAAATTGCCCAGCGGATTCTTCCATAGCACACCGCTGTTAAAACCCGCCGCCGGGGCGATGAAACCGGCGAAGTCGTTGTTGTGCTCGACGCGCACGGTGCCCAAGGCAAAACCGAGCATGTCGTCGCCCAGTTGCCACGTGCCGCCACCACCGCCGTTGACATGGCTGACGAGGGTTTCATCGTCATGTTTGCCCGGCACCCGCTCCAGGCCGCCGGTGACCTGCCACGACAGCGGTTGCAGCAGCTCGTTGCGCGGGGTCAGGGAGCGAATGGTCGCCAGATCCAGTTGCTGCAACTGCCACTGATTGCCTTCGTACTGGCGCAGTTTCATCTGCAGGATTTCGATCTGCGCGCCGAGGGGAAAGCTTTCCGAGTTGTCGTTGAGGTCGTGATACGCCATGCGCAGGCCATATTCGCCAAAGGCTTTGTCGCCCCGGGTGCCGAGGCCGGCCTGCCAGGTGCGCGATTCATGGCCATCTTCGGGTAAGCCCGGTTGCGGGATGTCCAGCTCCGGCGCCGGGTTCTGGTTGATCGCCCGCAGCAATTCAAAACTGCGCTGAGCCCGCTGCGGGTCGCGTTCCTGGCCGTTGGCGCGGTAGCGTTCGAGCCGGTAAGCCGCGTCGATGATCAGCGCCTGACGTTCGCGCGGTTGCGCCTTGAACGCCGGCTCCTGCAACTGTTTCTGGTCGGCGCTGACTTTCAGCACCCACTGCTGCTCTTCAGGATTCAACGGTTCGGCGCGGCTCAGCAGTTCGCGTTCGCGGGACGGCCGATACTGAATGGATTCCACCAGGCCGGCTTCTTTCACCGCTTTGACCGTATCGGTGGGGATTGCGGTCAGCGGGAATTGTTCGGTCAGGCGCAAGTTTGGACGCGCCACCTGCAGCAGTTCCAGCAGGCGATAGGAGCAGTTTTCGTCGAAGAAGAAATAGTCGAACTGGATCTGCTTGAGTTCCCAGACGTGCTCGACCATGCGCTCGGTTTCCTGCTGCGTCAGGTTCAGCCGGTATTCCCACAGGTCACGGTTTTCGAGGCTGCGGTATTCCGAGAGTTTTTCCTGATACGGCACCAGCGCAAACAGGCCCGGGTAGCCGCCCATCAAACCTTTCCAGGCGTAGAGAATGCTGTTGTCGGAACCTTCGATGTAGGCGCCGAAGTTGATGGCGTAGCTGAGCAATGACGTCTTGTCGCTCTGCACATCCGCCTGATCGATGCGCAGCAGCGTGTGGCCGAACATCGATGACGGACTGTTCAAGTAGGCTGCCGGGAAAATCATCACCGCGCTGTGGGGCGAGACATCCTTGAACCATTGCTTGAATTCGGCACAGTCCAAGGCCGGCAAATCAGTCAGGTTGAGTTGCGCCTTGAGCCAGCGGGTACGCGCCGGGTAGACGCATTGCGCATGTTTTTCGCCGGCACTGGCCGGAGCGTACAGCGCCTGTACGGTGGCCGCCAGTTCGCGGTCGGGGTGTTCGTTGCCATCGGGCGCCAGAAAGAACTTCCTGTCGCTGACATAGCTGCGCCAGCCACCGAGCTTGGCGGTTTCGTAATGCCCCAGGGAAATCCAGAAGGGGTCGTTGGCCAGTTGCTGCAAACGTTGATTGTCGATGTGAGGCGCGGCGGACAGCGGGGCGCAGACACAGAGCGCCAGCCAGGCAAGGCGTTTGAGCATAGTGGGCAACTTAAGTCGAAAAAAATAAAGACCCAGCGCGGTAGACACCGTCAATGTAGGAGCTGGCTTGCCAGCGATGGTCTCAAAGGCGCCGTGTTTATCCAGTAAGCACGCGTCATCGTTAACGATCATCGCTGGCAAGCCAGCTCCTACAGTTAAACAGGATTACCAAAGAGGGCAGGTCCAAAAAATAAAACCCGCTCCCCGAAAGGAGCGGGCGGGTCGAGCTTAAGCTTGAGTTGCGTACTTGGCCAGACGAGGATCGGCCTTCAAAACGGCCAGGGTGTTGGTATGCACATCTTCTGCAGTCACGTCAGCCTTGCTGAAGATCTGCTGGAAGTGCTCGTGAGTCACAGCCGCGAAATGCGCACGGTCTTCCGGCGCCACGCCCAGTACCACGGCGTAGGTCGTCAGCGCTTCGCCGTTACCTTTAGCCATGTCTTCGGACAGCTCGTTCATCATGCCATTCATGGCAAACCAGGATTTGCCGCCATAAGTCAGCGACGCATTAGTCGCGCAACCGTTGGTACCAGAGGTCATACCGAACGTTGCGTTGCCGGAAGTGCCGTTGGTGGTGGATGCCAGGAAGTGAGCCGGGGTGCCACGCTGACCTTCGAACAGCATGTTGCCCCACCCGCAATCCGGGCCGCCTGGCGCCTGTGCCATAGCGTTGATGGATACAGCGGTGAAGAGAGTACCGAGAAGAATCCGTTTCATAGCTTTGTTCTCTTTATGTGCGTACCAATGGACAAGGGTTCTGGCCCGATCTGGCGCCAGTGGGCCGGTTATTGTTCCAGCCGCGCAGCTTGGAGTTTAGGCACGTTCCAAGGGTTCCGTGACTTTTTACGAAACATTCGTTGAAAACATTGATTTAGACCCGGCCCGCCTGGGGATGCCCGTTTGGCTATGCTTTGGCGAAAGGCGCGCCTTGCAAGTGGGGTATGGGCAGCGCCAGAATGCCGCTATCTGCCCCGCCTGATGTAAGGAAGCCCGATGCCTGATCCTGTTGCTGCCAGCTTGCGTCTAGCGCCCGAAGCGCTGACCCGTCCGTTTTCCGCTGAACAGTTCAGCTTCTCTACCACCAATGATCTGGAGCCCTTCCGCGGTGTGCTTGGCCAGGAACGTGCGGTCGAAGCCTTGCAGTTTGGTGTGGCCATGCCACGCCCCGGTTACAACGTATTCGTCATGGGCGAGCCTGGCACTGGCCGGTTTTCGTTCGTCAAACGCTACCTGAAGGCCGAAGGCAAGCGCCTGCAGACCCCGGCCGACTGGGTCTACGTCAACAATTTCGATGAACCCCGCGAGCCGCGCGCCCTGGAATTGCCATCGGGCACGGCCGGCGCGTTCATCGGTGATATCAACGCTTTGATCGACAACCTGCTGGCGACCTTCCCGGCGGTCTTCGAACATCCGTCTTATCAGCAGAAAAAAAGCGCCATCGACCGCGCCTTCAACCAGCGCTACGACAAGGCGCTGGACATCATCGAGCGCCTGGCGCTGGAGAAAGAAGTCGCGCTGTACCGTGACGCGAGCAACATCGCGTTTACCCCGATGAGCGAAGGCAAGGCGCTGGATGAAGCTGAATTCGCCCAGTTGCCGGAAGCCGATCGCGAGCGTTTCCACGAAGACATCTCTGGCCTGGAAGAGCGTCTGAACGAAGAACTCGCCAGCCTGCCGCAGTGGAAGCGCGAGTCGAGCAATCAGCTGCGCCACCTCAACGAAGAAACCATCACCCTGGCCTTGCAACCGTTGCTGTCGCCGTTATCGGAAAAATACGCCGAGAACGCGGCGGTGTGCGGTTACCTGCAAGCCATGCAGGTTTACTTGCTGAAAACCGTGGTCGAGCAATTGGTCGACGACAGCAAGGTCGATGCGGTGGCGCGCAAGATGCTGGAAGAGCAATACGCGCCGAGCCTGGTGGTCGGTCACTCGGCCAGCGGCGGTGCGCCGGTGGTGTTCGAGCCGCACCCGACCTACGAAAACCTGTTTGGCCGCATCGAATACAGCACCGATCAGGGCGCGCTCTACACTACGTATCGCCAGTTGCGACCGGGCGCGCTGCACCGCGCGAACGGCGGTTTCCTGATCCTTGAAGCCGATAAAATGCTCAGCGAGCCGTTCGTATGGGATGCGCTCAAGCGCGCCCTGCAATCGCGCAAACTGAAAATGGAATCACCGCTGGGTGAGCTGGGGCGTCTGGCCACCGTGACCCTGACACCGCAACACATTCCGTTGCAGGTCAAAGTCGTCATCATCGGTGCCCGGCAGTTGTATTACACGCTGCAAGACCTCGATCCGGACTTCCAGGAGATGTTCCGCGTTCTGGTGGACTTCGACGAAGACATCCCGATGGTCGACGAAAGCCTGGAGCAGTTCGCCCAGTTGCTCAAAACCCGTACCTCCGAAGAAGGCATGGCACCGCTGACCGCCGATGCGGTGGCGCGTCTGGCGACCTACAGCGCGCGTCTGGCCGAGCACCAGGGGCGTTTGTCGGCGCGGATCGGTGACTTGTTCCAACTGGTCAGCGAGGCGGATTTCATTCGTCACCTGGCCAGCGATGAAATGACCGACGCCGGCCACATCGAGCGTGCGCTCAAGGCCAAGGCCACCCGCACCGGGCGCGTTTCGGCGCGGATTCTCGATGACATGCTGGCGGGAATCATCCTGATCGACACCGATGGCGCGGCCGTGGGCAAGTGCAACGGGCTGACGGTACTGGAAGTCGGGGACTCGGCGTTTGGTGTCCCGGCGCGGATTTCCGCCACGGTGTACCCGGGTGGCAGCGGCATTGTCGACATCGAGCGTGAGGTCAACCTCGGCCAGCCGATTCACTCCAAAGGCGTGATGATCCTCACCGGGTATCTGGGCAGCCGTTACGCCCAGGAATTCCCGTTGGCGATTTCCGCGAGTATCGCCCTGGAGCAGTCCTACGGTTATGTCGATGGCGACAGTGCGTCGTTGGGCGAGGCATGCACGTTGATTTCGGCGTTGTCGAAAACGCCGCTCAAGCAATGCTTTGCAATCACTGGCTCGATCAACCAGTTCGGCGAAGTGCAGGCGGTGGGCGGGGTCAACGAGAAGATCGAAGGCTTCTTCCGTCTCTGCGAAGCCCGCGGGCTGACCGGTGAGCAGGGGGCGATCATTCCTCACGCCAACGTGGCGACGCTGATGCTGGACGAGAAAGTGCTGGCGGCGGTGCGCGCAGGGCAATTCCACGTTTACGCAGTGCGCCAGGCTGACGAAGCGCTGAGCCTGTTGGTCGGCGAGCCTGCCGGTGCGCCGGATGAAAATGGCGAATTCCCAGAAGGCAGCGTGAATGCGCGGGTGGTGGAGCGCTTGCGGGTGATCGCGGAAATGATCAGCGAAGAAGACCTGAAAGAAGCCGAGAAAGAAGCGGCACAAGAAGCGTTGGTCGAAGCCAAGCCGGCCTGATACAGCACCGGTCCACTGTGGGAGCGAGCCTGCTCGCGATTGGGGAGTGTCAGTTGACATAAATGTCGGCTGACACATCGCTATCGCGAGCAGGCCCGCTCCCACATTTGTATCGGGCCTATCCAGAACAATGTGCCATCACTCTGACGTCAATATTCACACAATGACCATTCGGCGCCTTCTGGTCTCAGCTGGCGTGCGGGTCTGACTTTTCTTCTATTCTCAGCTCAAGGACATCGACAGTAATCACTGGATCGAGACAGTTCTCCCGTGGGAGCTGAATACCGGATCTACCGAGGGTCGCCGCCATGTCGCGCAACCTCTGCCTCACCCGTCAATGCCTGGGCCTTGTGACCCGTATCGAATGTGCCATCAAGCCATTGGCTGGTGATACGGGCATGTGGACTTTGCTTTTCGCCGCCGGAATGGCTGGCGAACAACCCTCAGCCATCAAAGCCCAAGGTCCGTTTCCTGGGCCCTTCGCGGCTGAATCGATCCTCGACACCATCGTTGAAAGCCTGACGTTGCACGGCTATGAACTGGCCGATGACCCGCAAATCTGGTGCCTGCACCTGCAAGCCCAGCTACGGGAAATCAATGGTGGGCGCTGCCGCAACATGGGGGGCTTCGAGTTCCGCCCCGATCACTGAGACGACTATTGGGCGAGGTTGGACGTATCAGCCTTGTCGAGTTTGACCTCGAATCCATATTGCACCGTGGTGAGATCGGTTCGCTGGTAGGTTTCCAGCTGCGCCGGCTGGCCGTAGAAGTAATGCACGCTGAATAACGCCGGGCCCTGCGCACTCGCATCGTGAATGACCGAGAGAATCTCCTTGAGATAGTGGCCGCTATCGTCCCTGGCGAAAAAGCGCCAGTCCTGGGCGGGAAACAGCTTCAGATCAACCACCAGTGCATTGCCTTTCAATTCCAGGCCTTTGGGCAGCCGGTCGGTTTCAAGTGTTTGCTTGTCGACCGTGGCCAGGAACAGAGGCATGGAACCCACCGCAAACGCCGGCGTTTGCGCGAACAGGTTCAGGTCATAAGTGATGATGCCGCGCAGGGGATCGACCTGGTAAGCCTCGGGCGGCAGTTCGATCGGCTCGTCGCGTTTACCGCTGCTGTCCTCGGTAAAGAAGCTGACCGGGCTATCGCCAGGGCTGAAGGACGTGCCAAGCAGTTCATCGTTGAAGCTTCGGGTGTGATCGAACTCGATGCGCGCCGCGCTCGGGTCGTCCACCGATTGCCGGATGCTGACGCTTTTCTTCAGTTGCTCCTCGCTGAGCGTTGCGCCTTTGAGCCAGGTCGGTGCCTGATCGTCGTACACGACCACGGGTAAAGTCAGTGGCTGGATGGTTTTTGCCGTGGTGTGTTGATCGAAGCGACGGATCGGCAGGTCCAGGTCCTTGCGCGTGACCGTGGCCGCCGAAAAGTCCAGCAGGCTGACTTCAAGGGTCTCGATGGGGCCGTTGAAATACACCTTGGAGTAATGCCTGGTTTGTTGCTTCTCAAACGCGCGTTGTTCTTCATCGAGCTGCCTTTCGAAGGCTTCGCTCCAGCTCTTCTGCTGTTGCATTTTCGCCAGTTGTTTCTGGTAGAAGGCAATTTGCGCGGCGGTTTGGTTGATCGAACCCGAGCGTGAGAGAAATTGCCCGGTGGCGTCCCTGGCCTGGACGACCGACGGGTTGAAGGGTATCTCGCTGACTTCCGGGGCCAGCGGCGCGCTGTTGCTGAACTCGATTTCGGCGTAGTTGTTTGTCAGCTTCAGCAGCGTGACGCTCAGGTTGTCATTGCTGCGAGTCTGGCCGACGTCTTTTTTGGTCAGGTCGAAGCTATAGAGCCTGCGCGGGGCGATGACTTCGACCTTGCCTTGCAGGCTGACGGGCTGCGGCTGGTTCTTGATTTCCATGCCCAGGCCGTCGATGAAGGGGTAAGTCACCGTGAGATCGTCGGGGCTGGTCAGGTTGGAGCTCGACGGGCTCAGTTGAATGCCCGGATCGGTTTCCGACCACTCCGGCTGGAACGGGATCACGCGTTTGTTGCTCAAGGTCACCGACTGCCATTCCAGGCCATGGGGAAAGAGAAACTCGGCCGGAATGTTGAAGTTGAACGGGAACACCGGTTGCAGATCGGTCAGGTAGTCGGAGCTGGAATCCTTGTGCAGCACGAACAGGCCGTTAATGTACGTGTCGACCAGCGCCTGTGGCGTGGGGTAGTGCTTGAGCACGGCAAGGACGTCTGCGCCGTACTCGGTTTCTACCGGTTTGCTGTCGAGTTTGAGTTGCGCACGTTCGAGCAGCAGCAGGGAGCCACCGAGTTCGGCCACGGCATCCTTGAGTTTCGGGTCCTGGATTGCGTCGAGGGAGGTTTCGAATTGCGCGGTCTTTTCCTCAAGGCTGACCTGGCGTTTGTCATCGTCCGGTGAACAGCCGCTCACCAGCAGGGCCAGACAAATCCCGGCGCTCATTAAAGGCAATCGCACATCCATTTCCCGTCGTCCTGTCCGATGTCGCAGAGGTGTCAATGCTTTGGACACTAGCAGAAAAACCTTGTCACACACGCGCAGGTGGCGGATTTTCCGAGTGTTTCTGGCTGTAACGGGTGGCTGGTATACTCGCGGCCATTTCCAGCCCACGTGTGAGATTCAATGGAACGCTTTATCGAAAATGCAATGTACGCCTCCCGCTGGCTGCTGGCGCCGATCTACTTCGGTCTGTCCCTCGGGCTGCTGGCCCTGGCGCTGAAATTCTTCCAGGAAGTTTTCCACATTCTCCCCAACATCTTCTCGATGGTTGAGTCGGAAGTGATCCTGGTGCTGCTGTCGCTGATCGACATGGCACTGGTGGGCGGTTTGCTGGTGATGGTGATGATTTCCGGCTACGAGAACTTCGTCTCCCAGCTGGACATCGACGACAACAAGGAAAAGCTCAACTGGCTGGGCACCATGGATTCGTCTTCGTTGAAGATGAAGGTCGCGGCGTCGATCGTGGCCATTTCGTCGATTCACCTGCTGCGGGTTTTCATGGACGCCAAGAACGTCGATCCCGAGCATTTGAAGTGGTACGTGATCATCCACATGACCTTCGTTGTATCGGCGTTTGCCATGGGGTATCTGGATAAACTCACCAAGCACTGAGTGCGGCCCCATGTAGGAGCGAGCCTGCTCGCGAAGAACTCAAGGACACCGCGTTTATCCAGGATGCACGCGCTATCGTTGACGTTCTTCGCGAGCAGGCTCGCTCCTACATGGGCGGTGTGAAACAGACGGGCGGTGGCGCTTATGGCTTGTACTTTGATGCTGCGAGGCCTATGCCTGTATGAATGCTGGCTCGCCACTGCGTGAGGTGCGTTCATGAACTTCGTAGAGTTACGTGCTTATGCCATCGCAGGGAAAGTCGATGAGCTGAACCTGATCTCCATGGAAGGCGGAATCTACCTGTTGGAGGCGCGCATGCACGGGGCCGCCTACCCGTTGAGTGATGCTCACGGCGAGATGGTTCACCTGCGCTCGGTCGAGCATGCGCGTGAAGTGCTGCATAACTTTCCCACCTTGCCATTCAACCTTGTGCATACATCGGTTCACGATGAAATGTGCGGGTTGGGTGCGAGTGCTGGGGAAAGCCTGAAGGTACCGATTGCCTTCGGTTCTGCCTGGCAGCACTGACACCCCCTCATCAGCGCAACGACATCTGTGCTAGTCTGCTGGCCCTTTTGGTTCCGGGCGTTCCGGGACGCGCTGTGCACGCACGGCAAGTTCCAGGGCCGTCCGCACAGCGGAGCAGTGTCATGTCCGAAGTAAATCTGTCCACCGACGAAACCCGCGTCAGCTACGGCATTGGCCGTCAGTTGGGCGACCAACTGCGCGACAACCCGCCGCCGGGCGTTAGCCTGGACGCAATCCTGGCAGGCCTGACTGACGCTTTCGCCGGTAAGGAAAGCCGTGTAGGTCAGGAAGAAATGTCCGCCAGCTTCAAGGTTATCCGTGAAATCATGCAAGCCGAAGCAGCTGCAAAAGCTGAAGCGGCTGCTGGCGAAGGCTTGGCATTCCTGGCTGAAAACGCCAAGCGCGATGGCATCACCACCCTGGCTTCCGGTCTGCAATTCGAAGTGCTGACTGCCGGTGAAGGCGCCAAGCCGACCCGTGAAGACCAAGTGCGTACTCACTACCACGGCACCCTGATCGACGGCACTGTGTTCGACAGCTCCTACGAGCGCGGTCAGCCTGCAGAATTCCCGGTAGGCGGCGTGATCGCTGGCTGGACCGAAGCCCTGCAACTGATGAACGCTGGCAGCAAATGGCGTCTGTACGTGCCGAGCGAACTGGCTTACGGCGCTCAAGGCGTTGGCAGCATTCCGCCGCACAGCGTACTGGTCTTCGACGTCGAGCTGCTCGACGTTCTGTAAGCCTGACTACCTGTAGGAGCCGGCTTGCTGGCGATCCATGCGCCTCGGTGTTTCAGTTGCACCGCGGTGATGCGATCGCCAGCAAGCCGGCTCCTACACGGTTTGGGATTTCTCATATTTCTAGCTTGTGATGCAGTTCATGCGACGGGCGCAACGCCCGGGCGTAGCAGAACAGAAACAGATTGCGCACCAGTTCCTTGAGCACCACCGGCTCGCTGGAACTCAAGCCGTTGACGTCCAGGTCACCCTGATCCTGCAGCTCGTTCAAGGCTTCTTCTTCAAGCACCGCACAGACTTCCCCGGTTTCCCGATGCAGGATCCTGAGGTAGGGGTGTGGGCGGTCCAGCCAGGCATCGATCAAATAAGTCATGGGTCTCATCTCCATTGATTGGTTTCAATGAGAATAATTCTTATTCATCAAATAGCAAGGGCCTATTGGCGGTTTGTGTTTTTTTCCGGGTAAAGATTGCGTAAGGTCAAAACGGCTGGCGTTTGGCTATTGCGAGGAAATGCGGGGCGAAGCGGGGGAGGGCGAAGCACCATCCCACGCCGGGCGCGGGATGGAATACAGCAGGTTCAGACTTTTCTGACGAACTCGGATTTGAGCTTCATCGGGCCGATGCCGTCGATCTTGCAGTCGATGTCGTGATCGCCATCGCACAAGCGGATGTTCTTGACCTTGGTGCCGACCTTGACCACCAGCGATGTGCCTTTGACCTTGAGGTCCTTGATCACGGTGATGGTGTCGCCGTCTTGCAGGACATTGCCCACCGAATCCTTTTTCACGGCGTCATCGGACGCCGCTTCAGCTTCGCCGCTGGCGGACCATTCGTGGGCGCACTCCGGGCAGATCAGCTGTGCGCCGTCTTCATAGGTGTATTCGGAATTGCATTTCGGGCAGGGTGGCAACGTGCTCACTAAAGCTCCTTGGATTCAGGATCGCTAAAAAGCGCACATTATATAGGGTTTTAGGCGGGGGGAGGTGACCTGTAGGAGCCGGCTTGCCGGCGATGGCATCACACGCGGTGTTTCTGGAACACCGCAGCGACTGGATCGCCAGCAAGCCGGCTCCTACAAATAGCGGATCAGTGAGTGCGGGCGACCGCGAATTCACTCAGCTCGACCAATGCATCGCGGTATTCGCTGGCGGGCAGCGCGTCGAGGCATTTGATCGCACGGGCCACGTAGTCGCGGGCCAGTTGCGCGGTGTACTCAAGCGAACCGGAAGCATCAACGGCCTCGCGAATGCTTTCCAGGTCCTCGATGCCACCTTTCTGGATCGCCTTGCGCACCAGGGCTGCTTGCTCCGGCGTGCCTTCGCGCATGGTGTAGATCAGCGGCAGGGTCGGCTTGCCTTCGGCCAGATCGTCACCGACGTTCTTGCCCAGGGTCTCTGCGTCACCTTTGTAGTCCAGCAGGTCGTCGACCAGCTGGAAGGCTACGCCCAGGTGATCGCCAAACGTGCGCAGGGCTTCAGCCTGTTCCGGCGTGGCTTCGCAGAGGGCGGCGGCACTGTGGGTCGAAGCCTCGAAAAGCATCGCGGTCTTGCCGCGGATGACTTCCATGTAGGTTTCTTCGGTAGTGCTCGCGTCACGAACCTTGGACAGCTGCAACACCTCGCCTTCGGCGATGATGCGCGTGGCTTGCGAAAGGATCTTCATCACCGGCATGGAGCCCAGTTCGACCATCATTTCGAAGGAGCGCGAGTACAGGAAGTCGCCCACCAGCACGCTTGGCGCGTTGCCCCACATGGCGTTGGCGGTCGAACGGCCGCGGCGCATGCCGGACATGTCGACCACGTCGTCGTGCAGCAGGGTGGCGGTGTGCAGGAACTCGATGGTCGCGGCCAGCAGACGCAGGTCGTCGCCTTCGCGGCCAAGGGCCTTGCCACACAGCAGCACTAACAAAGGACGCAGGCGTTTACCGCCAGCCGAGGTAATGTAATCGCCGATTTTTGAAACCAGCGGCACTCGGGAAGTCAGCTGCTTCTTGATGATGCCGTCGACGGCGCTAAAATCGTCCGCCACCGCGCGGTAGAAAGCTTGGGGTTGCATCAGCGACAGTCGCTCCAGAAGGGTTGCGCGGCATGCTAGGACCCACGTCGGCGGGTGTCAAGGCGCGATGGACGGCCTCTTGCAACGCCACGGCAGCTTGCGTACAATCGCGCACCCTGAACTTCCTGGGCAGCACCTGCCTTACGCAATTGCAAACTGGCCTTCCAGCCATATGCAGCCATGCCAGCCAATACCTCTTCTTATAAAGAGCTGGGTGAGCAGGATTATCGGAGAAATACCATGTCGTACGCAGTAATTGTTACTGGTGGCAAGCAATACAAGGTCGCCCCAGGTGAATACCTGAAGATCGAAAAACTGGAAATCGCTACCGGCGAATCCGTTACTTTTGATCGCGTTCTGTTGGTCGCCAATGGCGATGACGTGAACATCGGCGCTCCAGTTGTTGCTGGCGCTACCGTTGTGGCTGAAGTGATCTCCCAAGGTCGTCACGATAAAGTCCGCATCATCAAGTTCCGTCGTCGTAAGCACCACATGAAGCGTATGGGCCACCGCCAGTGGTACACCGAGATCAAAATCACCGGTATTCAGGCTTAATTTCAGCCTAATTCCTCACTAGGAGAATTGACTCATGGCACACAAAAAAGCTGGTGGTAGTACCCGTAACGGTCGCGACTCAGAAGCCAAACGCCTTGGCGTGAAGATGTATGGCGGCCAGGTTATCATTCCGGGCAACATCATCGTGCGTCAGCGCGGCACCCAATTCCACGCCGGTTACGGTGTTGGCATGGGTAAAGATCACACTCTGTTCGCTAAAATCGACGGCGTGATCAAGTTTGAAGTAAAAGGCGCTTTCAACCGCCGTTACGTGAGCATTGTCCCGAAGACTGAAGTCGTCGCGGCATAATTACGTAGATGCTGGAAAAGCCCTGTCTCGCGACGGGGCTTTTTCGTTTGTGGGGTGAGTCTCTTGCAAAGCTGTTTGTAATGAGCTCCAGCGCTGGATTTGCGGTCGTTGATTGAGGTCGCTGCGCTCATTTTTGCAAGAGTCTTATGTCTGGATTTTTTCGGCTCGTCCGTATGGCGAGAGGCGTTTTGTTATGAAGTTTGTTGATGAAGTATCGATTCGAGTAAAGGCCGGTGACGGCGGCAACGGTTGCATGAGCTTCCGTCGCGAGAAATTCATCGAAAACGGCGGCCCGAACGGCGGCGACGGTGGTGATGGTGGCTCGGTCTACATGATCGCCGATGAAAACCTCAACACCCTGGTGGACTACCGTTACACCCGGCATTTTGATGCCGAGCGCGGTTCCAACGGTGGCAGCACCGACTGCACCGGTAAGAAAGGTGAAGAGCTGGTGCTGCGTGTGCCGGTCGGCACCACAGTTATCGACGCTGCCACTCAAGAAGTGATCGGTGACCTGACCAAGGCTGGTCAAAAGCTGCTGGTGGCCCATGGCGGCTGGCACGGTCTGGGTAACACCCGTTTCAAATCCAGTACCAACCGCGCTCCGCGTCAGACCACTCCGGGTAAGCCGGGTGAGGCGCGTGACCTGAAGCTGGAAATGAAGGTGTTGGCGGACGTTGGTCTGCTGGGTTTGCCGAATGCTGGCAAAAGTACCTTCATTCGCTCGGTATCGGCCGCCAAGCCGAAAGTCGCCGACTACCCGTTCACCACGCTGGTGCCGAACCTGGGTGTGGTCAGCGTCGATCGCTGGAAAAGCTTCGTGGTTGCGGACATTCCAGGCCTGATCGAAGGTGCCTCTGACGGCGCTGGCCTGGGGATTCGTTTCCTCAAGCACTTGGCGCGTACCCGTTTGCTGCTGCACCTCGTGGACATGGCGCCGCTGGATGACACCAGCGCTCCGGATGCGGCTGAAGTGATCGTCAGCGAGCTGACCAAGTTCAGCCCGTCCCTGGCTGAACGTGATCGCTGGCTGGTACTGAACAAGTGCGACCAGATCCTTGAAGAAGAGCACGATGCTCGCGTCAAGGAAATCGTTGATCGCCTGGAGTGGACCGGTCCGGTTTATGTGATCTCCGCCATCTCCAAGCTCGGTACCGAGCGCCTGTGCCACGACATCATGCGTTACATGGAAGATCGTGCTGACCGTCTGGCGAACGACCCGGCTTACAAGGAAGAGCTGGCCGATCTCGATCAGCGCATCGAAGACGAAGCGCGCGCTCAGTTGCAGGCCCTGGATGACCAGCGTGCCCTGCGTCGCAGCGGCGTGAAGTCGGTCCATGACATCGGTGACGATGATTGGGACGAAGAAGATGTGGATGACGAAGACGGTCCGGAAATCATTTACGTGCGCGACTGATCTGTTGCGATAAACTTGAACGCCGCTCCCTGGAGCGGCGTTTTAGTATCTGGAAATCGATTGTTAGTAACAAATAGCCACGATTAACGTCACGGGCAGTGCCAGGTCGTGCTGCCCTCAAGCTAAGGTTGAAGATGATGCGGAGCAAGGTGACAGGTGCGCAGCGTTGGGTCGTGAAAATCGGCAGCGCGTTGCTGACGGCGGACGGCAAGGGCCTGGATCGCGCGGCAATGGGTGTCTGGGTCGAACAGATGGTGGCCTTGCATGAGGCGGGCGTCGAGCTGGTGCTGGTGTCCTCCGGGGCGGTAGCGGCGGGCATGAGCCGTCTGGGCTGGACCGTGCGACCCAGTGCAATGCACGAATTGCAGGCAGCTGCCGCCATCGGCCAGATGGGTCTGGTTCAGGCGTGGGAGTCGAGCTTTGCCGAGCATGGCCGGCACACTGCGCAGATTCTTCTGACTCATGACGATCTGTCCGACCGCAAGCGCTACCTGAATGCCCGCAGCACCTTGCGTGCCTTGGTCGAGTTGAAAGTGATCCCGGTGATCAACGAAAACGACACCGTGGTCACCGACGAAATCCGTTTCGGCGACAACGATACGCTCGCGGCGCTGGTGGCCAACCTGGTCGAGGCTGATTTGCTGGTGATCCTGACGGATCGCGACGGCATGTTCGACGCCGATCCGCGCAACAACCCTGATGCCAAGCTGATTTACGAAGCGCGCGCTGATGATCCGGCGCTGGATGCGGTGGCGGGCGGTACCGGTGGTGCGTTGGGTCGTGGCGGCATGCAGACCAAGTTGCGTGCGGCGCGCTTGGCGGCCCGTTCAGGTGCGCACACCATCATCGTCGGTGGGCGCCTTGAGCGTGTGCTGGATCGCCTGAAGGCCGGCGAGCGCATCGGCACCTTGCTGTCGCCGGAGCGCGGCATGCTGGCGGCGCGCAAGCAATGGCTGGCCGGGCATCTGCAAACTCGCGGCACGCTGGTGCTGGATGCCGGTGCGGTGACGGCCTTGTCCCAGGGCAATAAAAGTCTGCTGCCGGTGGGTGTCAAACTGGTTCAGGGCAGTTTCCGTCGCGGTGAAATGGTGGTGTGCGTCGCGCCGGACGGTCGTGAAATCGCCCGTGGCCTGGCCAACTACAGCGCGCTGGAAGCACAAAAAATCATCGGTCAGTCGTCTGAGGCGATTGTCGGTTTGTTGGGTTACATGGCGGAGCCGGAACTGGTTCATCGCGATAACCTGATCCTGGTTTGAAGGAATATTTGAATGCGCGTGGCAAAAGGATTGTTGGGCTTGCTGTTGGCAATGCCGCTGCTGGCTTCGGCCGAGGAGATTGGTCAGGTGTCGACGGTGTTTAAATTCGTCGGCCCGAACGACCGCATCGTCGTCGAGGCATTTGATGATCCGAAGGTCGAAGGGGTGACGTGCTACCTGTCTCGGGCTAAGACGGGCGGTGTGAAGGGTGGTTTGGGCTTGGCTGAAGATCGGGCGGAAGCGTCCATTGCGTGCCGTCAGGTTGGTCCGATCAACTTCAAGGGTGAGTTGAAGGATGGCGAAGAAGTGTTCAAGGAGCGTACTTCGCTAGTCTTCAAGACCATGCAGGTGGTGCGTTTCCTCGACAAGAAGCGCAATACGCTGGTGTATCTGGTGTACAGCGATCGCTTGATCGAAGGCAGTCCGCAGAATGCGGTGACGGCGATTCCTATCCTGCCTTGGGCGCATCAGTGATCTGAAGGCCGCTATCGCCAGCAAGCCGGCTCTTACAAGGATTGCGCAATACCTGTAGGAGCCGGCTTGCTGGCGATCAGTTTCAATGAGATTTCAGGCGTGCAGCACAAATCGCAGGCAATAAAAAACCGACCCTGAGGTCGGTTTTTTAACAAGCGTGTTACTTAGGCAGCAGCAAGGTTCAGAGCCTTGACGTGGCCATTCAGGCGGCTCTTATGGCGAGCAGCCTTGTTCTTGTGGATGATGCCTTTATCGGCCATACGGTCGATAACTGGCACGGCCAGAACGTAAGCAGCTTGAGCTTTTTCAGCGTCTTTTGCGTCGATGGCTTTAACTACATTCTTGATGTAGGTACGAACCATGGAACGCAGGCTGGCGTTGTGGCTGCGACGCTTCTCAGCCTGTTTTGCACGTTTTTTGGCGGAAGGTGTGTTGGCCACCGTCGAGCTCCTCGAAAGACTTTTTAGGAAATAGCAAACAAAATAGGCCGCGAATCATGCCGATGAGTTGATGTCTTGTCAAGGGCGGTTGAGACGTTCCGCTAAGTGGTAGGTATAAAGAGGCGGGATATTTATTTCCGGCGCTTGACCTGTAAACTCGCGAGCTTTGGCTCTGTGCTGCTGCGGCGCGGAGTATCGCATAAGTGGGCGCTTTGTTCGCCTGCTGTTTATCGACAGGCACAAACTCTTTCAATGAATCTGCTCAAATCGTTGGCCGCCGTCAGCTCTATCACGATGCTTTCCCGGATTCTGGGGTTCGTCCGTGACACCCTCATTGCGCGTATTTTTGGTGCGGGAATGGCCACCGACGCCTTCTTTATCGCCTTCAAACTGCCCAATCTGCTGCGCCGGATCTTCGCCGAAGGGGCGTTTTCCCAGGCGTTTGTGCCGATTCTTGCTGAATATAAAAGCCAGCAAGGCGAAGAGGCGACACGAACCTTTATTGCTTACGTCTCCGGACTGCTGACCCTGGCGTTGGCAGTGGTCACTGCGTTGGGCATGCTCGCTGCACCGTGGGTCATCTGGGTGACCGCGCCCGGTTTCACCGATACCCCGGAAAAATTCGAGCTGACCTCCAGTCTGTTGCGAGTGACATTCCCTTACATATTGCTGATCTCCCTGTCTTCATTGGCCGGGGCGATCCTCAACACCTATAACCGCTTCTCGGTGCCGGCCTTCGTGCCGACCTTGCTCAACGTCAGCATGATCATCTTTGCGGTGTTCCTGACACCGTATTTCGATCCGCCGGTCATGGCGCTGGGTTGGGCGGTGCTGGCGGGTGGTCTGGCGCAGTTGCTCTATCAACTGCCGCACCTGAAAAAGATCGGCATGCTGGTGCTGCCACGCCTGAACCTGCGTGACAGTGGCGTGTGGCGGGTCATGAAACAGATGCTGCCGGCGATTCTCGGCGTTTCGGTGAGCCAGATTTCGCTGATCATCAACACCATTTTTGCCTCGTTCCTGGTCGCCGGTTCGGTGTCGTGGATGTATTACGCCGACCGACTGATGGAGTTGCCGTCCGGCGTGCTGGGTGTGGCGTTGGGCACGATCCTGTTGCCGACCCTGGCCAAGACCTACGCCAGCAAGGATCGCGCAGAGTATTCGCGGATTCTCGATTGGGGGCTGCGACTGTGCTTTGTGCTGGTGCTGCCGTGCTCGCTGGCGTTGGGGATCCTGGCTGAGCCGCTGACGGTCTCACTGTTTCAATACGGCCAGTTCAACGCCTTCGATGCGTCCATGACTCAGCGCGCGCTCATTGCGTATTCGGTCGGGTTGCTTGGGATTATCGTGATCAAAGTGCTGGCGCCGGGCTTTTATGCGCAACAAAACATTCGCACGCCGGTGAAAATCGCAATTTTCACCCTGGTGGTTACCCAGTTGTTCAACCTGATGCTGATCGGGCCGCTGGCCCATGCCGGTCTGGCTCTGGCGATCAGCGCTGGTGCCTGCCTTAACGCCGGGTTGTTGTTCTATCAGCTGCGCAAACAGCAGATGTATCAGCCGCAGCCGGGCTGGGCGAAGTTCGGTGCCAAGCTGGTGGTAGCGGTCACGGTGATGTCCGCGGTGTTGCTGGCCGGGATGCATTTCATGCCGGCCTGGGATCAGGGCCACATGCTTGAGCGATTCCTGCGTCTGGGCGCTCTGGTAGGGGCTGGCGTGGTCTCGTATTTCGGCATGTTGCTGTTGATGGGCTTCCGTTTGCGCGACTTCAATCGCAAGGCGCTGAACTGAGGCTTTTGCCTCGATAAACACGGGCGGGCCGGCAGTTTTGTCGGTTCGATCACTTTGGGTTACGGTGTTGCCTGTCGTCGGCCGCCGGGTGTGGTTATAATCGACCACTTTATGAGCAAGAAGCGCGTTATGCAGCTGGTTCGAGGCCTCCACAACCTGCGCCCCCAGCATCGGGGCTGTGTCGCCACTATTGGCAACTTTGACGGTGTTCACCGTGGCCACCAGGCTATCCTGGCGAGGCTGCGTGAGCGAGCGCTCGAGTTGGGCGTGCCCAGCTGCGTGGTGATTTTCGAGCCGCAGCCACGGGAGTTTTTCGCTCCGGAGACAGCGCCGGCCCGCTTGGCGCGCCTGCGCGACAAACTGCAGCTGCTGGCTGACGAAGGCGTCGACCGGGTCCTGTGCCTGGCTTTCAACCAGCGCCTGAGCAAGCTCAGCGCCAGCGAATTCGTTGATACCATTCTGGTGGACGGTCTCGGCGTGCAGCATCTTGAGGTTGGTGACGACTTCCGCTTCGGCTGTGATCGGGTAGGGGATTTCGATTTCCTGCAACAGGCCGGCGTCATGCAGGGCTTCACCGTCGAAGCGGCGCAAACCGTTGAGCTGGACGGCATTCGCGTCAGCAGCACCCAGGTGCGAAATGCCCTGGCCGCTGCCGATTTTGCCTTGGCAGAACGCCTGCTCGGTCGGCCGTTCCAGATTACCGGGCGAGTCCTGCATGGTCAGAAACTGGCGCGCCAGTTGGGTACGCCAACCGCCAACATTCAACTCAAGCGCCGTCGCGTGCCGCTCACTGGGGTTTACCTGGTCAACGTCGATATCGACGGCAAGACCTGTCCAGGCGTCGCCAATATCGGCGTGCGGCCCACGGTCCAAGGGGATGGCAAAGCCCACCTCGAAGTACATCTTTTAGATTTTGCCGGCGATCTGTATGACCGGCGTTTGACGGTGGTTTTCCACCACAAGCTGCGTGAAGAGCAGCGTTTCGCCTCTCTGGAGGCGCTTAAGACGGCGATCAATGCGGATGTCGCCGCCGCCCGTGCCCTGTCGCACCTAGCGCCAATCGCTAATGAAGAGCCATAAATGACCGACTATAAAGCCACGCTAAACCTTCCGGACACCGCCTTCCCAATGAAGGCCGGCCTGCCACAGCGCGAACCGCAGATTCTGCAGCGCTGGGACAGTATTGGCCTGTACGGAAAGTTGCGCGAGATTGGCAAGGATCGTCCGAAGTTCGTTCTGCACGACGGTCCTCCATACGCCAACGGCACGATTCACATCGGTCATGCGCTGAACAAGATCCTCAAGGACATGATCATCCGCTCGAAAACCCTGTCGGGTTTCGACGCGCCTTATGTTCCGGGCTGGGACTGCCACGGTCTGCCAATCGAGCACAAAGTCGAAGTGACCCACGGCAAGAACCTGGGCGCGGACAAGACCCGCGAGCTGTGCCGTGCCTACGCCACCGAGCAGATCGAAGGCCAGAAATCCGAATTCATCCGTCTGGGCGTGTTGGGCGACTTCGCCAACCCGTACAAGACCATGGACTTCAAGAACGAGGCCGGTGAAATCCGCGCACTCGCCGAAATCGTCAAGGGCGGTTTTGTGTTCAAGGGCCTGAAGCCTGTGAACTGGTGCTTCGACTGCGGTTCGGCCCTGGCTGAAGCGGAAGTCGAGTACGAGAACAAAAAGTCCTCGACCATCGACGTAGCGTTCCCGATTGCCGATGAAGCCAAGCTGGCTGCCGCTTTCGGTCTGCCGTCGCTGGGCAAACCTGCTTCGATCGTGATCTGGACCACCACCCCGTGGACCATCCCGGCCAACCAGGCTCTGAACGTTCACCCGGAATTCAACTACGCCCTGGTCGATGTAGGCGACAAGTTGCTGGTGCTGGCTGAAGAGCTGGTTGAATCCTGCCTGGTCCGTTACAGCCTTGAAGGTTCGGTCATCGCGACCACCACCGGTAAAGAACTGGAACTGATCAACTTCCGTCACCCGTTCTACGACCGTCTGTCGCCGGTTTACCTGGCTGACTACGTTGAGCTGGGCGCTGGCACTGGTGTGGTTCACTCCGCTCCGGCCTACGGCGTGGACGACTTCGTGACCTGCAAGAAATACGGCATGGTCAACGACGACATCCTCAACCCGGTACAAAGCAACGGCGTATACGCGACTTCGCTGGAGTTCTTTGGCGGCCAGTTCATCTGGAAAGCCAACCCGGCCATCGTCGACAAGCTGACCGAAGTCGGTGCGCTGCTGCACACCACCATCATCGAACACAGCTACATGCACTGCTGGCGTCACAAGACCCCGCTGATCTACCGCGCCACTGCGCAGTGGTTCATCGGCATGGACAAAGAGCCTGTCAGCGGCGACACCCTGCGCAAGCGCGCTCTTAAAGCCATCGAAGAGACTCAGTTCGTTCCGGCCTGGGGCCAGGCGCGCCTGCACTCGATGATCGCCAACCGTCCGGACTGGTGCATCTCCCGTCAGCGCAACTGGGGCGTGCCGATCCCGTTCTTCCTGAACAAGGAAAGCGGCGAGCTGCACCCACGTACCGCCGAGCTGATGGAAGAAGTCGCCAAGCGCGTTGAAGTCGAAGGCATCGAAGCCTGGTTCAAGATGGACGCTGCCGAGCTGCTCGGTGACGAAGCGCCGCAGTACGACAAGATCAGCGACACCCTGGACGTCTGGTTCGATTCGGGCACCACACACTGGCACGTCCTGCGCGGTTCGCACCCGATGGGCCACGAAACCGGTCCACGCGCCGACCTGTACCTGGAAGGCTCGGACCAACACCGTGGCTGGTTCCACTCGTCGCTGCTGACCGGTTGCGCCATCGACGACCACGCGCCATACCGCGAGCTGCTGACCCACGGCTTCACCGTCGACGAGTCCGGCCGCAAGATGTCCAAGTCGCTGGGCAACGTGATCGCGCCGCAAAAGGTCAACGACACCCTGGGTGCCGACATCATGCGTCTGTGGGTAGCTTCCACCGACTACTCGGGTGAAATGGCGGTTTCCGAGCAGATCCTGCAACGCAGTGCGGACGCCTACCGGCGTATCCGTAACACCGCGCGCTTCCTGCTCTCCAACCTGACCGGTTTCAACCCGGCCACCGACATCCTGCCGGCCGAAGAAATGCTCGCGCTGGACCGTTGGGCCGTGGATCGCACCTTGCTGCTGCAACGCGAACTGCAAGAGCACTACGGCGAATACCGCTTCTGGAACGTCTACTCCAAGATCCACAACTTCTGCGTGCAGGAGCTGGGCGGTTTCTACCTCGACATCATCAAGGACCGCCAGTACACCACTGGCGCCAACAGCAAGGCCCGCCGTTCGGCGCAAACCGCGCTGTACCACATCTCCGAAGCGCTGGTGCGCTGGATCGCGCCGATCCTCGCGTTCACCGCCGACGAACTGTGGGAATACCTGCCGGGCGAGCGTAACGAATCGGTGATGCTCAACACCTGGTACGAAGGCCTGACCGAGCTGCCGGAAAACGTCGAACTGGGCCGCGCCTACTGGGAGCGGATCATGGCGGTGAAGGTCGCGGTCAACAAAGAAATGGAAATCCAGCGCGCGGCCAAAGCCGTCGGTGGCAACCTGCAGGCCGAAGTGACGCTGTTCGCCGAAGACGCCCTGAGCGCCGACCTGGCCAAGCTGAGCAACGAACTGCGCTTCGTACTGATCACCTCGACCGCCAGCGTTGCGCCGTTCGTACAGGCTCCGGCCGATGCAGTGGTCACCGAAGTCAGCGGCCTGAAGCTGAAAATCGTCAAGTCGGCCTTCGCCAAGTGCGCCCGTTGCTGGCACTGCCGTGAAGACGTCGGCGTGAACCCGGAGCATCCGGAAATCTGCGGTCGTTGCGTCGATAACATCAGCGGCACTGGCGAGGTTCGTCACTATGCCTAACGCCATTGGCCGTTTCGGACGGCTGGGCTGGCTCTGGTTGAGTTTGCTGGTCCTGGTCATCGACCAGGCCAGCAAGTTTTACTTCGAAGGCAAGCTTGAGATGTACCAGCAGATCGTGGTGATCCCCGATTACTTCAGCTGGACCCTGGCCTACAACACGGGCGCGGCGTTCAGCTTCCTGGCCGACAGCTCGGGCTGGCAGCGCTGGTTGTTCGCTCTGATCGCGGTCGTGGTCAGTGCGGTGCTGGTGGTGTGGCTCAAGCGTCTGGGGCGCAACGAAACCTGGCTGGCCATCGCGTTGGCGCTGGTGCTGGGTGGTGCGCTGGGCAATCTGTACGACCGCATAGCCCTGGGCCATGTGATCGATTTCATCCTGGTGCATTGGCAGAACCGCTGGTACTTCCCGGCGTTCAACTTCGCCGACAGTGCAATTACTGTGGGTGCGGTGATGCTGGCGCTGGACATGTTCAAATCAAAGAAGACGGGAGAAGCAGTTCATGACTGAACAGGTATTGGCTGAGCAACGCATTCGCCAGAACACGGAAGTCACCTTGCACTTTGCACTGCGCCTGGAGAACGGCGACACCGTCGACAGCACCTTCGACAAAGCCCCGGCGACCTTCCAGGTCGGCGACGGTAACCTGTTGCCAGGTTTCGAAGCGGCCCTGTTCGGCTTCAAGGCCGGCGACAAGCGTACGCTGACGATTCAGCCGGAAAACGCTTTCGGTCAGCCGAACCCGCAAAACGTGCAGATCATCCCGCGTTCGCAGTTCAAGGACATGGACCTTTCACCGGGTTTGCTGGTGATCTTCAACGATGCGGCGAATACTGAGCTGCCTGGCGTGGTGAAAGAGTTCGATGACGAGCAAGTGACCATCGACTTCAACCATCCGTTGGCCGGCAAGACATTGACCTTTGACGTGGAAATCATCACCGTCAAATCGCTGTAACTGACGAACCGGCTTTCTGTAGGAGCGAGCTTGCTCGCGATGGTCGTTAACGATAACGCGTATACCCTGGAGTAATGCGGTGCCTACTCGTTTTTCGCGAGCAAGCTCGCTCCTACAGGGCAAGACGAGGCACAGCATGCAAATCAAACTCGCCAACCCCCGTGGCTTCTGCGCCGGTGTGGACCGGGCGATCGAAATCGTCAACCGCGCCCTGGAAGTTTTCGGGCCGCCGATCTATGTGCGCCACGAAGTGGTCCACAACAAATTCGTCGTCGAAGACTTGCGCGCTCGCGGCGCGATCTTCGTTGAAGAGCTGGATCAGGTGCCGGACGACGTCATCGTGATCTTCAGTGCCCACGGCGTTTCCCAGGCTGTGCGTACCGAAGCCGCCGGCCGAGGCCTGAAGGTATTCGACGCCACCTGCCCGCTGGTGACCAAAGTGCACATCGAGGTCGCGCGCTACAGCCGCGATGGCCGTGAATGCATCCTCATCGGCCACGCCGGTCACCCGGAAGTCGAAGGCACCATGGGCCAGTACGATGGCAGCAATGGCGGCGCGATTTACCTGGTCGAGGACGAAAAAGACGTCGCCGCTTTGCAGGTGAACAACCCCGAAAAACTGGCGTTCGTGACCCAGACCACCCTGTCCATGGACGATACCAGCCGCGTCATCGACGCCCTGCGTACACGCTTCCCGGCGATTGGTGGCCCGCGCAAGGACGACATCTGCTACGCCACGCAAAACCGTCAGGACGCCGTCAAGACGCTGGCCGACGAATGCGACGTGGTGCTGGTTGTCGGCAGCCCGAACAGCTCCAACTCCAATCGCCTGCGTGAGCTGGCCGAACGCATGGCCACTCCGGCCTACCTGATCGACGGCGCCGAGGACCTGCAAAAGAGCTGGTTCGACGGTGTCGAGCGCATTGGCATTACCGCAGGTGCCTCTGCACCGGAAGTACTGGTGCGTGGCGTGATCCAGCAGTTGCAGGCCTGGGGCGCTACCGGTGCCGATGAACTGGCGGGTCGCGAGGAGAACATCACGTTCTCCATGCCGAAAGAGTTACGCGTTCGTTCGCTGCTTTGATTTTTTTCCTTTCTCGCACAACGCCTGCACAGCCTTGATGCTGCGCAGGCTGACGCGACCGCTCGGGGCCAGCACCACTTGGTGCTGACTCACTGGCTCGTGTTTTGCGCAAACATGCAATGTCCCCGCTTGAAAGCCTCCGTGCTGCGGTTCGCCGAGATGGCTGAATCGTACTGAAGTCCTGACATAGTGATTGCCGACAACCGGCACCCGAGTGTCGCTTCGGCGTTCGACCAGCAGCGGATTGCTGCTGTCCTCATGTCCCTTGCCATTTAAATCCAGAATCATCCGCCAGCCTTGGCCCCAATCGTCGTTTATCCCGTGTATGACGACAGCCTGGTTTCGCGTGATCGCCTCGCTTCTGGCACTGCGCATGCCACTGACAAGTGACTTCGCTGCCTCCTCCTGATGGTTCGATTCCGTGAGCGCTGCGAACGCCGGACTGACCAGATGCAGAACAATCCCGACAATCGTCAGTCCCATGAGCAGTTCAATCAGACTGAAACCCTGCTGACGCATGACATCTCCCTCCCTGGAGTGCGGTGGCCCGCGCAATCCTTGCGCAGTAATGGCAAAACAACCGACACCTGTGGGTCGATTGTTCTAGCGTGTAACAGCAGGTATAGCCGACGGCAACGGAGGGCATTGATGGATCATCGTACAAAAGGTTTCACGCTGATCGAGTTGCTGGTCGCGCTTGCGGTCTTTTTGATTCTGATCACCCTGGCAGTACCGGCGTTTACCCGTTCGGTGCAAGGCACCAGGGCCGACACCGAGATCGGCGACCTGCAGCGCGCCTTGAATTTCGCCCGGCTTGAAGCCATCGACCGCGGCATCACCACTCGGGTGCGGCCGACGGCGGGTGGCAGCGTCTGGACCGGGGAATTAGCGGTCTATGACAGTACTGGCACTGTGGCCAATGTATTGCGGGTTGTTCCCGCGATGAGCAGCGGCGCGACTCTGACGCTAACCTCAGGCGTGACCGCCATCGATTTCAACAATCTGGGCGGTCTGTCGGCACCGTCCACGGCGGTGGTGATCAGCTACGTACTGGGGGCGCAAAGCAGGACGCTGAATGTGTGTTTGAACGGACGAATTCTATTGGGTGGAAGTTGCGGATGAGGGGATGGAGCAAGCGTGCACAGGAGGGCATGACGCTGATCGAGGTTCTCGTGGCGTTGTTGATTTTGAGCGTGGGCCTGTTGGGGGCGGCGGCGTTCCAGCTCAATGCGCTGAAGTACACCGACAGTTCGCGGATGACCAGCCAGGCGAGCTTTATCGCCTACGACATGATGGACCGCATCCGCGCCAACGCCGGCGCCGATTACACGGTCACGCCGCCGACGTCGGGCAACCTCAACGTTGCCCGGGATCAGGACCTCTACGACTTCACCTCCAATATCGTCAGTATGCTCGGCGCCACCGCTACGGGTAGCGTCACCCTTAATCAGCGGGTGTACACCATCACCATTACCTGGGACGACTCGCGGGCTGCCAATGCCGCCAATTCCCGTCGCAGCTTTGTGCTGACCAGTCGCGCCGCCGTTGATCCGGTGGCGACACCATGAACCGGCTCAACAGAGGTTTCGGCCTGATCGAAATGTTGATCGCGTTGGCGTTGAGTCTGGTCGTGGTGCTCGGTGTGGCGCAGATTTTCATAGCGGCCAAGAACACTTATGTCAGCCAGAACGCGGCGGCGAACATGCAGGAAGACGCGCGTTTCGTGCTGAGCAAAATGATTCAGGAAATCCGCATGGTGGGGATGTTTGGTTGTCTGGGGACGATTACTGATGCAAGCGCCGGGGCGAGTTTTACTGCCAGCCAGATAGCGCCGATCAGCTGGGACAATGCCAACCTCAAGCTGACCCTGGTGACCGCCGATGTCGGCGCGGGTGGTGGTACGCCGACCTGGACGGTGGTTTCGGATTGCCGAACCACAGCGATGGCTTACCCCAACGTGCAGGCTCCCGCCACAGGACAATTGGCGTTTCCGATTCGACGACTGATCTACAGCCTCAAGAACGGCCAATTGACGATGGGCAGTGGCATCGGCACGCCGGCTCAGGCAGTGCTTGTCGACAACGTCAAAGCCTTTGACGTGAGTTTCGGTCTCGCAGCGTCAGCCACCGATACGGCCGCTTCCAGTTACAGCACCAACCCGTCCGACCCTGCGCGAATCCGTAGTGTGCGCCTGACGCTGATACTGAAAGATCCGAACAACCGGGTCCGCGATCAAACATTCAACGTGGTTGCCGCTTTGCGCAACCGCTTGCCATGAGGGGAGGGCAGATGAGTTTTTCTCCCGCTACCTCTCACGCCCAGCGCGGCATGGCGCTGCTGGTCAGCCTGGTGTTCCTTCTGTTGCTGACGCTGATTGGCATTTCATCGATGCAGAACGCAACCCTGCAGGAAAAGATGGCCAGCAGCGTCACCCTGCGCAATCAGTCGTTCCAGATCGCCGAGGCCGCGTTGCGCATCGGCGAAAGTGCGGTTCAGCTCGATACCTATACATTGCCGGTTTGCAGCGGCAATCAATGTTTGCCGCCCGCCGAGTCATCGACCCTCACGGCTGCCGGTCTCAACTCATCCTCGGGGGTCACCTGGGTCGCGGCCGCCAACGGTTTCTATGGGGTACAGAACATCGGCACCACGTTGAATGCCGTGAATGTGCCGAGCAACACCTCTGCGACGCTTTATCGGGTCACGGCAGTGGCCATCGTGGGCAACAACGTGCGCAGTGTGGTGGAGAGCATCTATGCCAAATACTAATAGATGCTCAGGGATCTGGCGGTTTCTGAGTGGTATTGCATTGGGTCTTTACCTGTCAGCGCCTGCGTACGCGTTCACGCCTTCGGACTCGCCCCTGTTGAGCGCTGCGGCGGTTGCGCCCAACGTGATGCTGCTGATCGATGATTCGGGGAGCATGAACAACATCATCTGGGCGCCGGGATTCGATCCGACGGTCAGTCGCCCGCAAATTGCCAATTGCAGTTCGAACAGCTCGTGTCTGACTGGTCAGAACCTGGACATGGACGATACCAATATCGCCTTGTCGAGCCTGAATCGTGGCGGTTGCTCCAACAATGGCAACTGGTACGGTTTTTATCGGGGCTTATTGGGACTGTCATCGATATGCCTGAAGCTGCCCGACCCGGTGGGCAACGAAAACACGCGTTATACGGCTAACTATCTGTCTTATCTGGTCACACTGGCCAACGGTTCGAACAGGGATTTCACCACCGGTACCGGTGCGATCCCTAATGATTACCGCATCAGCGTTGCGCAGGATGTGTCCACCAATCTGGTCACCAGCAACCGCTCATTGAGAATAGGCCTGGCGACATTCAACCCTTCTGTCAGTGGCAACTCCGGCCCCGGCGGCTTTATCGCCCGCGCGGTCAGTGATCTGTCTCCCGTCAGTGGTAGCGTTTCCCAGGCCCAGGCGGACACCAACTACAACGCCTTGATCTCTTCGATCAATGGTTTGAGTGCAATCGCCAGTACCCCGTTGGCGGAAACCTATTACGAGATCACGCGGTACATGCGCGGCATGGCGCCGTACTACAACTCGACGCCAACCACTTACACCAGCCCGATCCAGTATCGCTGCCAGAAAAACTATGGCGTGGTGATCACCGACGGCTTGCCTACGTTCGACCGTACCTTCCCGACCAACGATCCGCTCGGTGGCGCCCGCTTGCCGAACTGGGACGGCAACAGCGCGAACGATGGCGACAACCTCTCCGGTGATGGCGAGGGGGACACGTTATACCTGGACGACATCGCCAAGTTCGCCTTTGACATCGATATGCGTACCACCGGTACCGACGCCGGTGGCAAAAACTGGAACGCCGCAGATTTCCCCAAACAGAACATGAATACCTACACCGTGGGTTTCACCGCCGCGAACCAGATGTTGTCGGACGCCGCCGGTTACGGGCAGGGCAAGTACTACCAGGCGACGGACAGTGCAGGCCTGAATACCGCGTTGTCATCAGCACTCAGCGACATCACGTCGAAAGCCGGTTCCGGCGGGAGCGGCACCACCAGCAGTGCAATCGTCGGGGTCGGTTCCGCTTACTACCAGACCGGCTACGACCCCAAGGACTGGCGCGGCACCATCAAGTCTTATGGGTTCACCGCCACCGGCTCGGTCAATACCTCCACGGTGCTCTGGTCGACTGATACGGCCATCGTGCCCGGCGCCACAGCGCCGATTTACCAGTCGTGGAACAACGTGAGCAATGCCCCAGTCACGTTGGCCTTCGCCAATTTCGCCCCGGCACAGCAAACCGTTCTGAATCAGGGCCTGCCCACCGGCATCACGGGCAGCGACCTTGTGGAGTGGAGCAAGGGCACCAACAAGACCGGGTTGAAAGTTCGCAGCGTGTTGCTCGGCGACATCATCAACTCGCCTTTGGTGCTGGCCTCGCCAACGGAAAAAACCGCATCCGATCTGGTCAGTGACACCAGCTACAGCACCTATCTGGCCACCAAATCCAGCAACATGAACACCAGCCTTGTGGTCAATGCCAACGATGGTTTTGTCAGCGTCATCAACTCGGGTAACGGCGCCAGGCGTTATGCCTACATGCCCTCCAGTGTTTTGCCATCGTTGCGCTATATCGCCGATACCGCCTACATCAACGGCGTCAGCCACAAGTTTCTGGTCGACGGTCAGGTCGGCGTATTCGATGCACAACTCAACAGTGCCTGGAAAACCCTGGCGCTCGGCGGAACTGGCGCGGGCGGCAAGACGTTCTACGCCTTGCAGCTGTTTGACGCCTCGGCCGGTAACGTGACCAAGGCGTTGTGGGAAATCAGTGCACCTGCCACAGCAAACGCGGCGAACGTTTTCAATGATCTGGGTTATGCCTACGCCCGTCCGGAAGTGGCACGCTTGGCGGATGGTCGTTGGGCAGCATTCATCTCCAACGGCTACGGCAGCAATTCGGGTGTGGCGGCGTTGTACGTGGTGGATATCCGCGATGGGTCGTTGATCAAGAAAATCGTCATCGACAGTACGGAAACCACCAACGGTTTGTCGTCGGTGAAACTCAAGGTCAACTCGCAGAATGTGGTGCAGGCCGCCTATGGCGGGGACCTGAAAGGGCGGTTATGGAAGTTTGATTTGAGCGGCGCCACCACGGACACCTGGGGCGTGGCGTTTTCCGGTAAGCCGTTGTTCACGACGGCGGGCGGTGCCACCCAGCCAATCACCGCGCAGCCGTTGCTGGCGGACAATTCACTGGGCGGCAAAGTGGTGTTTTTCGGTACCGGCAAATTCAATGAAACGGTCGACAAGACCAACAAGGATCTGCAGGCGTTCTATGCGGTGTGGGATGCTGACGGCGGCTCTGGACAGATCACCACGTCCAGTTTGCAGGCCCAATCGGTGACCGGTGTGTTCTCGGGAAGCACGGGGCAATTCATCACCACCAGCCAGAACGAAGTGACCTATCCGGCAGAGAAAGGCTGGTATTTGCCGCTGGTCTACAACAGCGTATTGACCGGTGAGCGGGTGATCAGCCAAGCGGCGCTGGTGTTGGGGCGAATCGTATTTACCACGGCCATTGTGGACACCACGGACCCTTGTGCCAGTTTTGGCACTGGCAAACTGGTCGAACTGGATGCGTTCAGCGGTAAGATGCTCAACTACGCGGTGCTCGACACCACTGGCGATGGGCTAGTCGACAGCAACGATGCGATATCCAGCGGGGTGATTTTCACTAGCGGGATGCCATTCTTGAGCGCCGTTACCAACGGCGGCACCGGCAAGATCGTAACCGATACAGGTTCAACGGTGACCAAGCTGACCGAAAAGGGCGGCGGTGGCAGCCGTCGCATCATGTGGCGACAAATACAGTAAGTGAGAGTTGAGGCATGCGCAGATCCAACCGAGGTTTTACCCTGATCGAAATCATGATCGTGATTGCGATCATCGGGATCGTCATCACCATCGGCTACCCGAGCCTCACCGAATACGTGAAAAAGGGCCGCCGGGCTGAAGTGGCCGGGCTGCTCTCCGAGCAGGCGCAGGTTCTTGAACGGTTTTACTCGAAGGGTAATGTCTACACCGGTGCCACGGGCCTGAGCGCCGGTAATGACTATTACACCATCACCCCGACCCTGACCGACCAGACCTTCCTGCTGACCGCTACACGCAAGGCCGGCAGCATGGCGACTGACAAGTGTGGCGATTTCACCATCACCAACACCGGTGTCAGAAGCATGGTCAATGCGACGGCCGGACTGACCACCAAAGATTGCTGGGGTCGCTGATTTTTTTTCGGGCGCCTTTTGCGCCTCCTGTCTCTTTAACGGTTGGATCGGAACATGACCATGCAACAGCAAGTGGTGATAGTCGGCGGCGGTGTGATTGGCCTGCTGACAGCGTTCAATCTCGCGTCGCAAGTACAGAGCGTTGTGCTGCTGGACCGTTCGAATGTCGGTCAGGAATCGTCCTGGGCCGGTGGCGGCATCGTTTCGCCGCTCTACCCATGGCGCTACAGCCCGGCAGTCACCGCGCTCGCCCATTGGTCTCAGGACTTTTATCCACAGCTGGGCGAGCGCCTGTTTGCCGCGACCGGGGTTGATCCAGAAGTGCACACCACCGGCCTGTACTGGCTGGACCTGGACGATGAAGCCGAGGCACTGGCCTGGGCCGAGCGGGAAAACCGTCCGTTGCGGGCTGTGGATATCTCGGCGGCGCACGATGCGGTGCCGGTCCTGGGTGGCGGTTTCACCCGCGCGATCTACATGGCCGACGTGGCTAACGTGCGCAATCCGCGGCTGGTGAAATCCCTCAAGGCTGCCTTGCTGGCGATGCCGAACGTGACGATTCATGAGCAGTGCGAAGTCAGTGGGTTCGTTCGCGAAGGCGAAAAAGTCGTCGGCGTGCAGACTTCGGCGGGCGCGATCCACGGTGATCAGGTGGTGCTGACGGCGGGTGCCTGGAGCGGTGATTTGCTCAAAAGCCTGGGCCTTGCGTTGCCGGTTGAACCCGTGAAAGGGCAGATGATTCTTTACAAGTGCGCGGCGGACTTCTTGCCGAGCATGGTGCTGGCCAAGGGGCGTTATGCGATTCCTCGCCGGGATGGACACATTCTGATTGGCAGCACGCTGGAACATGAAGGCTTCGACAAGACACCGACCGGCTATGCGCTTGAGAGCCTGAAAGCGTCTGCGGTGGAATTGATTCCAGCACTGGCGGATGCCGAGGTGGTCGGGCATTGGGCGGGGTTGCGACCGGGTTCACCGGAGGGCATTCCCTACATCGGCCGGGTGCCGGGCTTCGAGGGGTTGTGGCTCAACTGCGGGCATTACCGTAACGGTTTGGTGCTGGCGCCGGCGTCGTGCCAGTTGTTTGCGGATGTGATGCTGGGCAGGACGCCGATCATTGATCCGGCGCCGTATGCGCCGGCCGGGCGGATCTAATCGCGGGATATTGGGCGTCTGACAGACCGCCTTCGCGGGCAAGCCTCGCTCCTACAAGATCAACGACGATTGACATCTGTAGGAGCGAGGCTTGCCCGCGAAGGGGCCCTCAATCCAGCCCGAATTTCTTCAACCTGTAACGCATCGACCGAAACGACAAATTCAATCGCTGAGCCGCTGCCGTGCGGTTCCAGCGGGTTTCCTCCAGGGCCTGGAGGATGAGTTTGCGTTCGACGTTTTCCAGATAGTCCTCCAGATTGTCGATCTGCGTCAGGTCCGGCACACCGCTGTCGGCGCTGCAATTGCCTTCGGCCAGTCGCAGGTCGCTGGCTTCGATCTGCTTGTTGTCGCACAGGGTGTGGGCGCGTTCGAGCATGTTCTCCAATTCCCGCACATTGCCCGGAAAACGATAGCTTTTCAGCGCCTCAAGCGCTTGTGGGTGGAGCTTCGGGGCGGGTTGGCCGCTGGCTGCCGCCAGACGCTTGAGCACATGACCGGCCAATGACTCGATGTCGTCGCGGCGCTCGCGCAAAGGCGGAACCCGCAGTTCGATCACATTCAGCCGGTAATACAAATCCTGGCGAAAGCGTTCAGCGGCGACTTCGGCGTCGAGGTCTTTGTGGGTGGCGCAGAGGATCCGCACATCGACCACGGTTTCCTGTTGGCCGCCAACGCTGCGAACGGCTTTTTCCTGAATCGCCCGCAGCAGTTTGACCTGCATCGACAGCGGCAAGTCGGCCACTTCGTCGAGGAACAGCGTGCCACCCTGAGCGGCCTGGAACAGCCCGGGCTTGTCTTCGATAGCGCCGCTGAAACTGCCTTTGCGATGGCCGAAAAACTCGCTTTCCATCAGTTCCGACGGTATCGCCCCGCAATTGACCGGGACAAACGGCTGGTTGGCGCGCGGTCCTTGTTCGTGGATCAGTCGGGCGACCAGTTCCTTGCCGCTGCCGGACTCGCCGCTGATGTAGACCGGCGCCTGACTGCGGGCCAGTTTGTCGATTTGTTTGCGCAGGCTGCGCATGGGCAGCGAATCGCCCAGCAACCGTCGGTCGATGGCTGCGCCCGGTGCCGGCATGCGCAAGGCACTGGTGACCAGTTCGCGCAGCCGCGTGAGGTCCACCGGTTTGGTCAGGAAGTCGAAGGCGCCGGCCTTGAGGGCGTTGATCGCCGTTTCGAGGCTGCCGTAGGCGGTAATCATGGCCACCGGCAGGTTTGGGGCGCGTTGCTGGATATGTTGCACCAGCTCAAGACCGGTACCGTCCGGCAGGCGCATGTCGGTCAGGCACAGGTCGAAGGTCTCACGCTTCAACAGCGCTTGGGCTTCGCCGAGGTTACGGGCACTGACGGTGTCGAGTTTCATCCGTCCCAGGGTGATTTCCAGGAGTTCGCGGATATCCGGCTCGTCGTCGACGATCAGGACTTTTTGCCGTGGGCACATGTTCAACTTTGTTTCCGTCCGTGAGCAAAGGTGATGCGAAAGCAGCCGCCATCATGGCGTGGCTTGAAGTCTAGGCGGGCCTGGTTGCTTTCGCACAGCTCACGGGACAGATACAGCCCCAGGCCTGTGCCTTGGGCGCTGGTGGTATAGAACGGTTCGAACAAATGCACCTGCTGGTCCGGTGCCACGCCGGGGCCATCGTCCCGAACCTCGATGATCGGCAACTGGCTGTCGGGGTCGACAAACAAATCGAGCCAGACCTGCGCCTGATCGTGGACCTGAGCGCTATGACGCCAAGCGTTGCGCAACAAATTGTCGAGAATCTGGGTGAGCTGGTTCGGGTCCATCAGGGTTTTGAAGTCGCCTGAACCGATGCGCAGGTGAATCTGCTGACGATCGAGCGCACTTTCGCGACTGTCGGCAACGAACTGCTCCAGCCACGGTTTCAGATCGAGTCGTTGCGGGATGGTTTGCTGGCGGCGGGACAGTTGCAGGACGTTTTCGATAACCCGATTCATTCGCTGAGAGTGGTCTTGAATAATCTGGGTCAGACGTCGATCCGCGCCGTTCAGTTCCTCCGATTCCTGCAATAGCTGAGCGGCATGACTAATGGCGCCCAAAGGATTGCGAATTTCGTGGGCGATACCAGCCGTCAGGCGGCCCAAAGCGGCGAGCTTCAGTTGTTGGGCCTGTTGGGCTATTTGTGCGAGATCCTCAAGGAAGACCAGGGTTTGGTGGTGCGGGCTTTGGGCCAGGGCAATGAAGCTCGGTTGCAGTTCCAGGCCGCTGTTGGCGATTTTCAGGCTCTGGGGGCGCAGCGTCGGATTGTTCCGCCACAGTTGCAGGCGTTCGACCAGAATCGGCAAGCAGTCGTCGATCCGTTGGCCTTCGAGATGGTCTCGGCCCAGTAAGATCAGCGCGCTGTGGTTGGCCAATTGCACCCGCAGTTGGCCGTCGAGCACCAGGATGCCGGTGCGCATGCGTTGCAGGATCAAATCATTGAGGGCTTCGAGGCCGACCACTTCGCTGGCCCGTTGTTCGGCGAGGGTTTCGCTGACTTCCAGGCGTTGGATCAAGCCTTGCACCAGCAACGCCGCGGCAAAGCACAACACACCGAGGGTGCCGGCTTGCAGGTAATCGTTGGGGCTGGCGGGATGGCTGAAACTCAGGAGAAAGCTCAGCCCGACGATGCCGAGCGCGCCCACGGCGGCGATCAGCAGGCCGATGCGGCTTCGCAACAAGGTGTTGCTGATGGCCACCGAGACGATCAGCAAGTTGCCGATGGCGCTGGCGACACCGCCGGCGGCGTAGAACAAGCCACACAACAGCAGGACATCAATCAGCGCCAGGCTGAACAGTTGCGCCGGGCGGCGAGTGTTCTCGAAGAAGACCACCAGCAAGATGTTCAGCAACAGGTACAGCCAGCTGCCACTGCGCAACAGGCTGTCATTGGCGAACGTCAGCAACTGGTTGTCCAGGTTGCTGGAGATCAGCAGCACCAAGGTGATGCCGACGCTTAGGCGGTAGAGGTGATAAAGGCGCAGCAGTCGCTGAGCCTGTTTGCTGCCGGGACTGGGCGTCTCAGCGATCACTGGAGCCCGGGCCTTGCTCGAGGTGAGCCTGGCTGCAATACCACTGTTGTTGAAGGCTCAGAGCACGGTCGCGGGGCAGGTGTACGCCGCAATGGGCGCAGCGGACCATGGGCGCGGCTTCCAGTTCGGCGGGGGACTTGGGTGCAGAAGCTTGGCCCTTGAACTTGCGCCAGAACCATACCGCAGCGGCAATCAGGGCGATCCAGAACAGTAAACGAAGCATGATGAGCTGCTTTATGACGAGTGATTAAGCAGTTTAGCCAAGGACATGACGGGCGCACAGCCTGTTAGTGCTGCAATAAAAATCCGCCATAAAAAAAGGAGCCTCGAAAGGCTCCTTTTTGCACCACTGGTCGTATCAGTCGAACACGCCGAAGGTCATGTAACTGAACCACGAGCGGTCGCTGTTGTTGCCTTCCGCTTCGTGATTTTCTTCTTCGATCACGTCGCCATTTTCATCTTTAGGCTTGAGATCGTTCGGAATCGCTTCTTTGGCGTCCCGGAATTGTCTCTGCACGTCCTGGTTGGCGCGGGTTTCGCCCGGCGGCAGCGGTGGACGGGATTCGATCAGGCCCAGAGTCGCCTTGCTCAACCACGAACGGTTGTCGGCTTCGTCGACCGATGGCACGAACTGACCGTCTACCAGCGTTGGGTGGTTCGGGTAGTTGAGCTTCAGGGTTTCGA
This sequence comes from Pseudomonas sp. GM60, assembly GCF_000282415.1. Taxonomy (NCBI): domain Bacteria; kingdom Pseudomonadati; phylum Pseudomonadota; class Gammaproteobacteria; order Pseudomonadales; family Pseudomonadaceae; genus Pseudomonas; species Pseudomonas sp. GM60. Next base: position 43,523 of record NZ_AKJI01000049.1, on the reverse strand, counting down.
GGCTGGTAGCTGCCAGGTCGTCCAGGTGCAGACGCTGGTAGGCTTCAGTCATCACCGCCAGGCCGTCGCCGACCGATGGGGTTTCCTGGAAGTTTTCCACCACGTAACGACCACGGTTCGCGGCAGCGACGTAGGCCTGACGGGTCAGGTAGTAGTCGGCGACGTGAATTTCGTAGGCTGCCAGCAGGTTGCGCAGGTAAATCATGCGCTGCTTGGCGTCCGGCGAGTAGCGGCTGTTCGGGAAGCGGCTGGTCAGTTGGGCGAACTCGTTGTAGGAGTCGCGGGCAGCACCCGGGTCACGCTTGGTCATGTCCAGCGGCAGGAAACGCGACAGCAGGCCGACGTCCTGGTCGAAAGAGGTCAGGCCCTTGAGGTAATAGGCGTAGTCCACGTTCGGATGCTGAGGGTGCAAACGAATGAAGCGCTCGGCGGCAGACTTCGCAGCCTCAGGCTCGGTGTTCTTGTAGTTGGCGTAGATGAGCTCGAGTTGAGCCTGATCGGCGTAGCGACCGAACGGATAACGCGACTCCAGCGCCTTCAGCTTGGCTGTGGCGGCGGTGTAGCTATTGTTGTCCAGATCTTGCTGAGCCTGCTGGTACAGCTCGACTTCGCTAAGGTTTTCGTCTACGACTTCCTTCGATGAGCAAGCAGCGGTCAATGCGAGGATGGCGATCAGCAGCAGGTGTTTCACTTGCATGGCGGCTTGCGTCCCTATGACGGCCGCTGTCTTGGGCGAGGCCGTCCTGTTATGATGAGCGCCCCGTTGAATAGCCTCGGGGCAAAAGACGCCGTATTTAACCACAAGCGCGCAGCCGAAACCAAAGGCTGTGCCGACGCCTAGTCTGAGCATGTCCGATAAAATTGAACTTCGCGCAGAGGTGCCGTCCGAATTGGGCGGCCAACGCCTCGATCAAGTCGCCGCACAATTATTCGCTGAGCACTCGCGCTCGCGCCTTTCCGCCTGGATCAAAGACGGCCGCCTGACTGTGGATGGGGCGGTTATCCGCCCGCGAGACATCGTTCACGGTGGCGCCATTCTTGAACTGACTGCCGAGCAGGAAGCTCAGGGCGAATGGATCGCTCAAGACATCGAGCTGGACATCGTCTATGAAGACGACGACATCCTGGTGATCAACAAGCCTGCGGGCCTGGTGGTGCACCCGGCTGCCGGTCACGCTGATGGCACCTTGCTCAACGCCTTGCTGCACCACGTGCCGGACATCATCAATGTGCCCCGCGCCGGTATCGTGCATCGTCTGGACAAGGACACCACCGGTCTGATGGTGGTGGCCAAGACCATTCAAGCGCAGACGCAGCTGGTTACACAGTTGCAGAGCCGTAGCGTCAGCCGGATCTACGAGTGCATCGTGATCGGCGTGGTGACGGCGGGCGGCAAGATCAATGCGCCGATCGGTCGTCACGGCCAGCAACGCCAGCGCATGGCCGTGATGGAAGGTGGCAAGCAAGCCGTCAGCCATTACCGTGTGCTTGAGCGTTTCCGCTCCCACACTCACGTGCGGGTGAAGCTGGAAACCGGTCGTACGCACCAGATTCGCGTGCACATGGCGCACATCAACTACCCGTTGGTCGGAGATCCTGCCTATGGCGGTCGTTTCCGTATCCCGCCAGCCGCCAGCCAGACCATGGTCGATTCCTTGAAGACGTTCCCGCGTCAGGCGCTGCATGCGCGGTTCCTGGAGCTGGATCACCCGACTACCGGTAAACGCATGAGCTGGGAATCGCCACTGCCGGACGATTTCGTCTGGTTGCTGACGCTGCTCAAGCAAGACCGCGAGGCGTTCATCGGATGAGTGACTGGCTGATTCCCGACTGGCCTGCGCCTGCCGGGGTGAAAGCCTGCGTCACCACCCGTGCGGGCGGCGTCAGTCTGGCGCCGTTCGACAGCCTCAACCTCGGCGATCACGTCGACGACAGCCCCGAAGCTGTTGCCGAAAACCGCCGTCGCCTCACCGATCATTTCTCCATGCGGCCGGCCTGGTTGAAGCAGGTTCACGGCATCGCCGTGGCTCACGCGGACCCAAGCCTTGTGGCCACCGCCGACGCCAGCTGGACGGCAACGCCCGGCATTGCCTGCTCGGCGATGACGGCTGATTGCCTGCCCGCGTTGTTTTGCGACCGTGCCGGCACTCGCGTCGCTGCGGCCCACGCCGGTTGGCGCGGGTTGGCGGCGGGCGTGCTCGAAGCGACGCTCGATGCGCTGGCCGTGCCCTCGGAAGACGTGCTGGTCTGGCTCGGTCCGGCCATTGGCCCGCAAGCCTTTGAAGTCGGCCCGGAAGTGCGCGATACCTTCGTCGAGCAATTGCCCGAATCCGCGAAAGCCTTCGTGCCCAGCCAAAACGCTGGCAAATTCATGGCTGACATCTATGAGCTGGCGCGTTTGCGTCTGGCGGCTCGTGGTGTCACTGCTGTTTATGGTGGCGGTTTCTGCACCGTGACCGATCCCCGCTTCTTTTCTTACCGTCGTAGTCCTCGCACTGGTCGGTTTGCCTCCCTGGTCTGGCTCGAAAGCTAGACTCGACTGATCTGCATCAACGTCACGACGCTTGAAACTCCCAGAATCGACCACATCTATAGCGGTATCTGGCAGGTTTCTTCATTCAGGATGTTTTATAGGTCCGGCCTGCTCAAAAGGAAGGTGACCCATGCGTATAGATCGTTTAACCAGCAAATTGCAGTTAGCTCTATCCGACGCCCAATCGCTGGCCGTCGGCCTTGACCATCCCGGTATTGAACCGGCGCACTTGATGCAAGCCATGCTTGAACAGCAGGGTGGTTCGATCAAGCCCCTGTTGATGCAGGTCGGCTTTGACGTGAACAGCCTGCGTAAAGAGCTGACCAAAGAACTCGATCAACTGCCAAAAATCCAGAACCCGACCGGCGACGTCAACATGTCGCAGGACTTGGCGCGTCTGCTCAACCAGGCGGATCGCCTGGCCCAGCAGAAGGGCGATCAGTTCATTTCCAGTGAGCTGGTGCTGCTCGCCGCCATGGACGAGAACAGCAAACTCGGCAAATTGTTGCTCGGTCAGGGCGTCAGCAAAAAAGCCCTGGAAAACGCGATCAACAACCTGCGTGGCGGCGAAGCGGTCAACGACGCCAACCACGAAGAGTCGCGTCAGGCGCTGGATAAATACACCGTCGACCTGACCAAGCGCGCCGAAGACGGCAAGCTCGATCCGGTAATCGGTCGTGACGACGAAATTCGCCGGACCATTCAGGTGCTGCAACGCCGCACCAAGAACAACCCGGTGCTGATCGGTGAGCCTGGCGTGGGTAAAACCGCCATCGCCGAAGGCCTGGCCCAGCGCATCATCAACGGCGAAGTGCCGGATGGCCTGAAAGGCAAACGCCTGCTGTCCCTGGACATGGGCGCGCTGATTGCCGGTGCCAAGTACCGTGGCGAGTTCGAAGAACGCCTGAAATCCCTGCTCAACGAACTGTCGAAGCAGGAAGGGCAGATCATTCTGTTCATCGACGAACTGCACACCATGGTCGGCGCCGGTAAAGGCGAAGGCTCGATGGATGCGGGCAACATGCTCAAACCTGCGTTGGCCCGTGGCGAGTTGCACTGCGTCGGCGCGACCACGCTCAACGAGTACCGCCAATATATAGAGAAGGACGCGGCCCTTGAGCGGCGCTTCCAGAAAGTGTTGGTGGACGAACCGAGCGAAGAAGACACCATCGCCATTCTGCGTGGCCTGAAAGAGCGTTATGAAGTTCACCACAAAGTGGCGATCACCGACGGCGCGATCATCGCCGCGGCCAAGCTCAGTCATCGCTACATTACCGATCGTCAGTTGCCGGACAAGGCCATCGACCTGATCGACGAAGCCGCCAGCCGCATCCGCATGGAGATCGACTCCAAGCCGGAAGTGCTGGACCGTCTGGAGCGTCGTCTGATTCAGCTGAAGGTGGAATCCCAGGCGCTGAAGAAAGAGAGCGACGAAGCGGCGATCAAGCGTCTGGAGAAACTCCAGGAAGAAATCGTTCGTCATGAGCGTGAGTATTCGGACCTCGAAGAAATCTGGAACTCGGAAAAAGCCGAAGTTCAGGGTTCTGCGCAGATCCAGCAGAAAATCGAACAGTCCCGTCAGGAACTGGAAGCCGCCCGCCGCAAAGGCGACCTGAACCGCATGGCCGAGCTGCAATACGGGGTGATCCCGGACCTGGAGCGCAGCCTGCAAATGGTCGACCAGCATGGCAAAAGCGAAAACCAGTTGCTGCGCAGCAAGGTGACCGAGGAAGAAATCGCCGAAGTCGTCTCGAAGTGGACCGGTATTCCGGTGTCGAAAATGCTCGAAGGCGAGCGCGACAAGCTGATGAAGATGGAAGGCCTGTTGCACCAGCGTGTGATCGGTCAGGACGAAGCGGTGATCGCGGTTTCCAACGCGGTGCGTCGTTCGCGGGCCGGTTTGTCCGACCCGAATCGTCCGAGCGGTTCGTTCATGTTTCTCGGCCCGACCGGTGTCGGTAAAACCGAGTTGTGCAAGGCGTTGGCCGAGTTCCTCTTTGATACCGAAGAGGCGATGGTGCGGATCGACATGTCCGAGTTCATGGAGAAACATTCCGTGGCCCGGTTGATCGGTGCGCCACCAGGCTACGTAGGGTATGAAGAGGGCGGTTACCTGACCGAGGCGGTGCGTCGCAAGCCTTATTCGGTGATCTTGCTGGATGAGGTCGAGAAGGCCCACCCGGATGTGTTCAACATCTTGCTGCAAGTACTGGAAGATGGCCGCCTGACCGACAGCCATGGCCGTACGGTGGATTTCAAGAACACCGTGATCGTCATGACCTCCAACCTGGGCTCGGTACAGATCCAGGAACTGGTCGGTGATCGCGAGGCTCAGCGCGCAGCGGTGATGGATGCGATTTCCACGCACTTCCGGCCGGAGTTCATCAACCGGGTCGACGAAGTGGTGATCTTCGAGCCATTGGCGCGGGATCAGATCGCGGGCATTACCGAGATCCAGTTGGGTCGTCTGCGCAGTCGCCTGACTGAGCGCGAACTGAAACTGGAGCTCAGCCCTGAGGCCATGGACAAGCTGATCGCGGTTGGCTACGACCCGGTATACGGCGCACGGCCACTGAAACGTGCGATTCAGCGCTGGATCGAAAACCCGCTGGCGCAGCTGATTTTGTCGGGTCGTTTCATGCCCGGCGATACCGCCAGGGGGGTGGTGGAAAACGACGAAATCGTCTTCGCCTGATCCGCTTTTGTAGGAGCAAGCTTGCTCGCGATGGGCGTTAACGATGAAGCGTCCTTCCTGGATAACTGCGGTGTCCTTGGGTGCTTCGCGAGCGAGCTCGCTCCTACATAATCCATAGCTGAACAACAGGCCTCGCATTGCGAGGCCTTTTTTTCGTCAGGTTGTTGAACTCAAAGGAAAAGGCTTGTAAAGTGCGCCCCGCAGTAAGTCACCCGGAAGGGTTTCTGCTCCCCAAGCAGGAATCTGAAATAAGTTGCAAATCATTAACTTGAATGCAATTTAGGGGGTTGACAGAGGTGCTTAAGATTGTAGAATAGCGCGCCTCAGACACACGAACGCAGCGATGCGAACGGGTCGAAGAGAACGCAGTAAAGCTTCACCGTTGTAAATTGAAATATGTAGTTCCGTGATAGCTCAGTCGGTAGAGCAAATGACTGTTAATCATTGGGTCCCAGGTTCGAGTCCTGGTCACGGAGCCAATTTCAAACCGGGGTATAGCGCAGTCCGGTAGCGCGCCTGCTTTGGGAGCAGGATGTCAGGAGTTCGAATCCCCTTACCCCGACCATTTTTGGGTCGTTAGCTCAGTTGGTAGAGCAGTTGGCTTTTAACCAATTGGTCGTAGGTTCGAATCCCACACGACCCACCATTTTTGAAACCAGTTAACGCTGGAATCGAATCTTAAGATCAGACGCCAAAAGCTCTGTTCGCAGAAGGCGCCTTTTAAAGGTGCCTTTTTTTTACCGGGGTATAGCGCAGTCCGGTAGCGCGCCTGCTTTGGGAGCAGGATGTCAGGAGTTCGAATCCCCTTACCCCGACCATATTAAAAATCCTCGTATCGAAAGATACGGGGATTTTTTTTGCCTTTGAAAAAGCCGAATCCTTTCAAGTCATCGTACAACTAGCCGATAACGAGCTGTCGGGGCGCACTCGCGACCTCCCATTCAGGCCAACAACAAGAAAGGCACTCGTTATGTTTCTTCGTCAGCTGAATATTGCCCCTCGTGCTGCGCTGGGTTTTGCCTTGATTGCCGTGCTGGTGGCGTTGCTCGGAATATTTGCCCTGGGGCAGATGTCGAGCATTCGCGAGAGCGAGGTGGCGGTGGAGAAGCAATGGCTGCCGAGCATCCGTGGTGGTGATGAGATCCGCGAGCTGATGCTGCGCATCCGTACCATTTCCTTGCGCATGGCACTGGATCAAGACCCAAAGAACATTCCAACCTACCGTGGCCAGATGGACACCCGCGACAAGGAGCTGAGCGAGAAGATTGCGGCTTACGACAAACTGGTCGACACCGCTGAAGGCCAGGCCTTGTACGACCAGTTCAAAACCACCTTCGCCGCCTATCGCACCGGCATTGCCCAGTCGTTCACCCTGGCCGAGCAAGGTCGCCGTGACGAGCTGACCAAACTGCTGTTGATCGACATGAAAACCGTGGTCGATGGTTCCGGCAAGCAGCTCAATGACCTGGCGGAACTGTTCGCCAAACAGGTCGCCGTTGAAAGCCAGAAATCCGCAGCGCACTACGAAACCTCGCGATCCATCGTCAGCCTGTTCATCGCACTCGCAGCGCTGGCGACTGTCGGCCTGGCGATGTTGCTGACTCGCAGTATCGTCCGTCCGCTGAACGAAGCACTGAGTGCGGCGGAAAGCGTGGCGCAGGGTGATTTGACCCGACCTATCGCGACCCATGGCAATGACGAAGTGAGCCGTTTGCTCAAGGCGCTGGCGACCATGCAGCAGAACCTGCGGGAAACCCTGCAAGCCATCAGTGGCTCGGCGACGCAACTTGCTACGGCGGCAGATGAGCTGAACGCCGTCACCCTCGACAGCACCCAGGGCCTGCAACAACAGAACGACGAGATTGAGCAAGCCGCCACTGCGGTCAACGAAATGACCTCCGCCGTCGAAGAAGTTGCGCGCAACGCAGTGTCGACCTCCGATGCCACTCGCCAGTCCAGCGAGTCGGCGCATCTGGGGCAGGAGCGGGTCAGCGAAACCGCGAGTGCCATCAGCGCCCTGGCCAATGATGTGCAGCACACCGGCGAGTTGGTGCAGTCACTGGCCAATCAGTCTCAAGACATCGGAAAGGTGCTGGATGTGATTCGGGCCATTGCCGAGCAAACCAATCTGTTGGCGCTCAACGCTGCAATTGAAGCGGCGCGTGCGGGTGAAAGCGGGCGCGGTTTTGCGGTGGTGGCCGATGAAGTGCGTGCGTTGGCGCATCGCACGCAGCAATCGACTCAGGAAATCGAACAAATGGTCCAGGGCATGCGCAGCGGTTCGAGCCTGGCGCTGGACTCGATGAATGCCAGCGCTTCCCGTGCTGCCGAAACTCTGGTGATGGCGAAGCGGGCGGGTGACGCATTGCAGACGATCACTGCATCGGTTCACGAAATCCACGAGCGCAACCTGGTGATTGCCAGTGCAGCGGAAGAGCAGGCTCAAGTGGCCCGGGAAGTGGATCGCAATCTGGTGAACATTCGTGATCTGTCGGTGCGTTCCGCTACCGGTGCGGATCAGACCAGTGCCTCCAGTCATGAGCTATCGAAACTGGCCAATGCGTTGCAAGGGATGGTGCAGCGTTTTCGGGTGTAAATGTGCCTGACATGAAAAAGCCGCGCTTTTCGAAGGAGAAGCGCGGCTTTTTTATTGAGACTTAGGCGCCGTCTTGATCTTTCAGGTGTTCGAACAGGCCTTTTGGCATTTTTTTGCCATTGGCTTCGTAGTTAGCTTTCACGTTATCGAACGCTTCTTGTTCGTCGATGAAGCCGTCGTGGTTGGTGTCGATCTTGTCGAAATTGGACTTCGGCGCGACTTTGAGGAATTCAGCGCGGGACACCTTGCCGTCACCGTCGGTGTCGGTTTTTGCCATCGACGCATCGCCACACTTGCCTTCGCCACATTTGCCTTCGGGGGTTTTCACCACCTGTTCGGCCGAGGCCAGCAGATAGCCTTGGGTCAGAGGCTGCGAGGCGAAAGCGGAGCCAGTCAACATCATGCCGCCAGCGAGGACTGTGCCGAGCAAACCGATAGTGTTCTTGGTGGTACGGGACATTTCAAATCTCCTGGGTTGCGCGACACAACCACTCGATAAAGGTTGCCACGTAAGTGTGGCGTTAACCGAGGCGGGCGGGGTGCCTTGTTCGGATGTGGCCATTTAGCGGGCGAGGTGTATCGCTACTGTGTCGCGCAAGGGGAAGTTTGTAAGCGAAGGGCAGAAATCAGGGGGGGAGATACAGTGAGACACAGAAGTGTCTGTCGGTCGGATAGCACACCTTCATCATCAATTGCCTTAAAGCCATGCCTGGAGATAAGTGGCATAATGCGCTTTTTTTCGGTTGCCAGTCTTGGGGAGCACCCTGCCTGGCAATCCTGGTCATGGTCCCGCAGCGGTTACACCGTGCTGGAGGGCAAGCAACACTCTGTAAAGGCGGGCTTTGTAAGTATGGACGGCTGTTCGGATCACGCTATCCAACCAGCGAACGCTTGCCCGGAAATACAAAACAGATAGGCGAACAAAAACATCGACAATGGGTGATGAGTCCCGATTAGTTGAAGTGATAAACGTTTAAGAATTAGTTAATGGGAGTTTTACCTGATGTCGGACATGAAACGGGCGAGTGTTGGCAAGTTCAAAAGCAGAGAGGCTCTAATTGGTATCGTTGGGCTAGGTTACGTCGGTCTGCCTCTGATGTTGCGCTACAACGCTATTGGCTTTCGTGTGCTAGGCATTGATATCGATGAGGCTAAGGTTTCCCGCCTGAATGACGGGCAAAGCTATATCGAGCATATCCCTGCAGATAAAATTCAGAATGCCCGTCAAAGCGGCTTCGAGGCCACCACGGATTTCCAGCGCGCAAGCGAATGCGACGCCTTGATCCTGTGTGTGCCAACCCCTCTGAACAAATACCGTGAACCGGACATGAGCTTCGTGATCAACACCACGGAAGCGATCAAGCCATATTTGCGCGAAGGTCAGGTTGTCTCGCTGGAGAGCACCACCTATCCGGGTACCACGGAAGAAGAACTGCTTCCGCGCGTTCAGGAAGGCGGGTTGAAGGTCGGTGAGAACATCTTCCTGGTCTATTCGCCAGAGCGTGAAGATCCGGGCAATCCAAACTTTGAAACTCGTACTATTCCGAAAGTGATCGGCGGGCATACCCCAGCTTGCCTGGACGTCGGTATCGCATTGTACGAGCAGGCGATTGACCAGGTTGTACCGGTCAGCTCCACCAAGGCGGCCGAGATGACCAAGTTGCTGGAAAATATCCACCGTGCGGTGAATATTGGCCTGGTCAACGAGATGAAAGTGGTCGCCGATCGTATGGGGATCGATATTTTCGAGGTGGTCGATGCCGCTGCGACCAAGCCTTTCGGCTTCACTCCTTACTACCCAGGGCCTGGGCTCGGTGGGCATTGCATCCCGATCGACCCGTTCTACCTGACCTGGAAAGCTCGCGAGTACGGCTTGCACACGCGCTTCATCGAACTCTCCGGTGAGGTCAACCAGGCCATGCCCGAGTATGTCGTCAGCAAGTTGATGGACGGCCTCAACAACAACTGCAAGCCGTTGAACGGCAGCAAGGTGTTGGTGCTCGGTATTGCCTACAAGAAAAACGTGGACGATATGCGCGAGTCGCCTTCCGTCGAGATCATGGAACTGCTTGAAGCCAAAGGCTGCGTGGTGGCTTACAGCGACCCGCATGTACCGGTCTTCCCGAAGATGCGTGAGCACCATTTCAATCTGTCCAGCGAAGCGCTGACCGCTGAAAATATTGCGAGCTTCGACGCCATTGTTCTGGCCACCGATCACGATAAATTCGACTATGAGCTGATTCGCCAACATGCACGGTTGGTGGTCGACAGTCGCGGCAAGTACCGCACCCCTGAAGCTCATATCATCAAAGCCTGATTGCTGGAGTGTTCCCTTTGAAACGTTTCGCCCTTATCGGCGCTGCCGGTTACATCGCCCCACGGCATATGCGCGCAATCAAAGACACGGCTAACGAGTTGGTGTCGGCTTATGACATCAATGATTCCGTGGGGATCATTGACAGCCTGTCTCCGCAGAGCGAGTTCTTTACCGAGTTCGAGCGTTTCATCGAACACGCCTGGCAGCTCAAGCGCGATCCGGCGACTGCCCTGGACTACGTCGCGGTCTGCTCGCCGAACTACCTGCACCATTCGCATATTGCGGCGGGCCTGCGCCTTGGCTGTGATGTGATTTGCGAGAAGCCGCTGGTACCCACTCCTGAAATTCTGGACGAACTGGCCAGGGTCGAGCGCGAGACGGGCAAGCGCGTATACAACATTCTGCAACTGCGCCATCACCAGGCCATTCTTGATCTCAAGGAAAAAGTTGCCGGTGAAGCTCGCGACGGTAAGTACGATGTAGAACTCACCTACATCACTTCGCGGGGCAAGTGGTACATGGAGAGCTGGAAAGGCGATCCGCGCAAGTCTTATGGTGTTGCGACCAATATCGGCGTGCACTTCTACGACATGCTGCATTTCATCTTCGGCAAGCTGCAGCGTAACGTTGTGCACTTTGCCAATGACTACAAAGCCGCTGGCTACCTGGAGTATGAAAAGGCGCGTGTGCGCTGGTTCCTCTCCATTGATGCCGAGGATTTGCCGGACTCGGTCAAGGGTAAAAAACCGACCTACCGTTCCATCACCGTTGATGGTGATGAGATGGAGTTCTCCGAAGGCTTCACCGACCTGCACACCACCAGCTACCGGGAAATTCTCGCTGGCCGTGGCTACGGCATCGAGGATGCGCGTCACTGCGTGGAGACCGTGAATACCATTCGTTCGTCCGCCATCGTTACGCCGCAGAACGATGAGGGCCACCCTTTCCTTGCAACCCTGAAGCGCTGAGGCAGGCATGAATTATCAGATTCATCCTTCCGCGATTGTCGATGACGGTGCGCAGATTGGTGACGACTCACGGGTGTGGCACTTTGTGCATGTCTGCAGCGGCGCGCGTATCGGCAGAGGCGTGTCCCTCGGGCAGAACGTCTTTGTCGGTAACAAAGTGCTCATCGGGGACAACTGCAAGATCCAGAACAACGTGTCGGTCTACGACAATGTGACCCTGGAAGAGGGCGTGTTCTGTGGGCCGAGCATGGTGTTCACCAACGTCTACAACCCGCGTTCATTGATTGAACGAAAGAGTGAGTACCGGGACACCCTCGTCAAAAAAGGCGCCACCCTGGGTGCCAACTGCACCATCGTCTGCGGTGTCACTATCGGTGAGTACGCGTTCGTCGGTGCCGGTGCCGTGATCAACAAGTCTGTGCCGGCCTATGCCTTGATGGTCGGTGTGCCGGCTCGGCAAATCGGCTGGATGAGCGAGTTCGGTGAACAGTTGGACTTGCCGCTGGAAGGCGATGGCGTTGCTATTTGCGAGCACAGTGGTGCGCGTTACGTATTGAGCGCTAAGACGCTCGTCAAGGAGGCCGGGCAATGATCGAGTTTATTGACCTCAAGATCCAGCAAGCCAGAATCAAGGACAAGATCGATGCTGGCATCCAGCGTGTCCTGGCTCATGGGCAATACATCCTCGGCCCGGAAGTGGCTGAACTGGAAGAACGGCTTGCCGCTTTTGTCGGGGCCAAACATTGCATCACCTGCGCCAATGGCACCGATGCCTTGCAGATTGCCCAGATGGCGTTGGGCATCGGCCCGGGCGATGAAGTGATCACGCCGGGCTTCACCTACATCGCTACCGCAGAAACGGTTGCGCTGCTGGGTGCCAAGCCGGTCTATGTCGACGTTGATCCGCGCACCTATAACCTCGACCCGGCACTGCTGGAAGCGGCGATCACACCGCGCACCAAAGCCATCATTCCGGTCTCTCTGTATGGGCAATGTGCAGATTTCGGCGCGATCAACGCCATCGCTGCCAAATACGGCATCCCGGTGATCGAGGATGCGGCGCAGAGTTTCGGTGCCAGCTATAAAGGCAAGCGCTCCTGCAACCTGACCACCATCGCGTGCGCCAGTTTCTTCCCGAGCAAGCCGTTGGGCTGCTACGGCGATGGTGGTGCAATTTTCACCAACGATGATGAACTGGCCAAGCTGTTGCGGCAGATTGCCCGCCATGGACAGGATCGCCGCTACCATCACATTCGCGTCGGTGTGAACAGCCGGCTTGATACGCTGCAGGCTGCGATTTTGCTGCCCAAGCTGGAAATCTTCGAAGAAGAGCTCCAACTGCGTCAGCAGGTGGCAGATCGCTACGCGACGCTCCTCGGCGAGGCTCGGATTGCCGCTCCTTATGTCGAGGCATACAACACTGGCGCATGGGCCCAGTACACCGTTCAAGTCGATGAGCGCGATACTGTCCAGGATCGTCTGAAGCAGGCCGGTGTTCCTACTGCTGTTCATTACCCGATTCCGTTGAACCGCCAGCCGGCAGTCAAGGATGAACAGGCACATTTGCCGATCGGTGATGCCATTGCCAACCGGGTGATGAGCTTGCCAATGCACCCCTATCTTGGTCTGGCTGACCAACAATTCATCTGTGAATCGCTGTCGGCCGCCACCCGCATTTGAATGGAGTACGTCGCATGAAAGTCCAAGGTTCTAAAATTCTGGTTATCGGTGGTGCCGGTTTCATCGGTAGTTTCGTTGTCTCGGAACTGTTGAAGGCCGGCGCCGCGCAAGTCGTCATCTACGACAACTTCGCCCGTGGCAAGGTCAGCAACATCGCTGAACAACTGAAGGATCCGCGCTGCAGCCTCTACGCCAACGGCGGCGACGTACGCGAAATCGATCTGCTGAACGATGCAATGAAAGGCATGGACGGCGTTATCCACCTTGCCGCCATGTGGTTGCTGCACTGCAAGGACTTCCCGCGGACAGCATTCCACGTGAACATCGAAGGTACTTTCAACGTACTTGAGGCGTGTGTTCAGAACAATATCAAGCGTCTGGTCTACTCCTCCTCTGCCTCCGTTTACGGTGATGCGGTGCAGGTACCAATGACCGAAGATCACCCGTTCAACAACCGTAACTTCTACGGCGCCACCAAAATCGCTGGCGAAGCCATGTGCCACGCCTACCACGATCGCTTCGGCCTGAGCTATGTCGGCCTGCGCTACATGAACGTTTACGGCCCGCACCAGGACCAGACCGCGGCTTACACCGGCGTAATCCCGATCATGCTCAACAAGATCGATGCCAACGAAGGTCCGGTCATCAACGGCGACGGCACCCAGGCTTACGACTTCATCTACGTGGAAGACGTCGCACGTTGCAACGTGCAGGCGCTTGAAGCTGAAGTCACCGATCAGTTCTACAACGTCGGTACCGGCGTGCAAACCAGCATCAAGGAACTGTGCGACGGTATCCTCGACTTGAAACAGTCCGACCTGGTTGTCGAGTATCGCCCTTACAGCGCCGACGACGCGCGCCGCATGGTGCAAAACCGTATCGGCTGCCCGAAAAAGGCGGCAGAAGATCTTGGCTTTACCTACAAGTACGAACTGCGTGAAGGCTTGCAGAAGCTGATCGATTGGCGTGCAGAGCACGGCGTGGAGTGAGTTGAGTAGCCTTTTTAAGTTAAGGCTATGAGCGTTTCTAACGTTATTTGCTGAGTTTTTATAAAGTCGGAGTTTTGACCTGATGTGTGGTATCGCCGGACTGATACACCTTGATAACAACCCGGTATCGCCTGCAATTCTGCAGCGTATGACTGACGCCATCGCCCATCGAGGGCCGGATGGTGAAGGGCATTGGATCGAGGGCAATATTGGTCTCGGCCATCGCCGCTTGGCAATTATTGATCTCTCGCCGGCTGGCCACCAACCGATCGCTTCGGTTTCTCAGCGATATGTGATGGTGTACAACGGCGAGGTCTATAACTACCGCGAGTTGCGCACGGAGCTCGAGACACTGGGTTACCAGTTCCGTTCTCGGACCGATAGCGAGGTAGTGCTCAACGCACTGATTGCCTGGGGCGTGAAAGCGCTTGAGCGATTCAATGGGATGTTCGGTCTGGCACTGTGGGACCGGCAGGAGCAAACCCTGCTACTTGCGCGTGATCGCTATGGGATCAAGCCTCTGTACTATTCGATGCAGGGGCAGACCCTGGCATTTGGTTCCGAGCAAAAGGCGATTCTTGCCATCCCTGAGTTTCGACGCAGTCTGGACAAGGAAGCGCTGCTGGAATACTTCACTTTCCAGAATATCTTCACCGACAAGACTTTGCTCAATGACGTAAAGCTAATGCCGGCTGGCCATTACGCAGTGCTGGATCTCAAGCGTAAGTCACCCTCTCTGCAATTTACTCAATACTGGGACTATGACTTTTGCGAGCCAAAGCTTAAAGCCAGTGATGAAGAGTATCGCGAGGAGCTTGATCGTCTGTTCAAGCAGGCCGTCAACCGTCAATTAGTGACTGATGTAGAGCTTGGCAGCTATCTCAGTGGCGGCATGGACTCGGGTTCGATTACGGCTATTGCCGCCAAGTCCTATCCCTATATGAAGACCTTCACGTGCGGCTTCGACCTCAACTCAGCGTCTGGCATTGAGATGGGGTTCGATGAGCGTAGCAAGGCTGAGTACATGTCCTATCACTTCAAGACCGAGCATTACGAGATGGTCTTGAAGGCGGGGGATATGGAGAGGGTTTTACCCAAGCTGGCCTGGCATCTTGAAGAGCCGCGTGTTGGTCAGAGTTATCCGAACTATTACGCGGCGCAACTGGCATCCAAGTTTGTCAAGGTCGTGATGTCTGGGGCTGGTGGGGATGAACTCTTTGGTGGTTATCCATGGCGATACTACCGGGCTGTAGTGAACGATGATTTCGAGCAATACATCGACAAGTACTATCAGTTCTGGCAACGGCTTATTCCCAACGACCAGATCAAGCAGGTTTTCGCCCCGATATGGGATGATGTTAAACATGTCTCGACGCGAGATATATTTCGTGATGTATTCAAACATCACGCGGATAATCTCTACACGCCTGAGGACTACATCAATCATTCGTTATATTTCGAAGCCAAGACTTTTCTGCACGGCCTGCTTGTCGTTGAGGATAAACTCAGCATGGCTCATGGGCTCGAAAGCCGAGTGCCATTTCTAGATAACGATTTGGTTGATTTTGCAATGCGTTGCCCGGTTCATCTGAAGTTGAATAATCTTCAGGGTGTAGTGCGCCAGGATGAAAACCAGGTTGGGCATAAAACCGAAAACTATTTTTCGAAAACGAAAGATGGCAAGCAAATACTGCGGGATGTGATGAGCTCTTATATACCTGCCGATATTGCAAAGGCGGAGAAACAAGGATTTTCTGCCCCGGATGCCTCGTGGTTTAGAGGTGAAAGTATTGATTTCATCAAGGCGAAGTTGGCACCAAGCTCACCTATTTACAAGTATATGGATTTTGAAGGTGTCTCGGGTCTGGCCGAGCAACATTTTTCAGGTAGGGAGAATAAACGTCTACTTATTTGGTCGCTTATCTCTTTTGATAAATATTTAGAAGCTTTTGGGGCTTAATTTATGCTTCAGTGTATTGGCTGCAGTTCAGCTCTTCCCGCGGATGTAGAAGGTGATGCTGAATGCCATAAGTGCGGTGAGAAGTATTCTTTTTCTGAGAATTATGTCAGGTCGAATTTTGATCAGAAATTATTCGATAATTACAAAAAAGATTATCTTCTAAATAAAGTACTTAATAATAATGGATATATAAGTTATCAGTTTTTGCAGGAGGGGTCTATTTCTCTCCCTGATAGAGCCGACGTGGCGGGGTTTCGGGCGTTTCTGGATTCAAATAGTGCAGGTGGTGTCATTCTCGATGTCGGCTGTGGTGTTATGGCTCGTCCTGGCTACCTTGATTATGATAATGCCAAGTATACAAAGTTTATCGGTCTTGATCCGATAGATGATAACTCGTTCTTCGGGCTTCGATTGGTAGCTTGCAGCGAGTATATTCCTTTGGCTTCTGCATCGGTCGATACAGTTGTATTCGCTACTAGTATGGACCATGTGTGCAACCTCAAAAAAACCGTCGCGGAAAGCAACAGGGTTTTGAAAAAGGGGGGGCGAGTGGTCGTTTGGATGAGTGATCGCAGTATGAGTCTTACTGAGAGATGTAAGGATTGGCTGCGTCGCAGACTGAATTCCTGGAAAAAAGGTTACTCAGTAGATAAGTACTATGTGTACCCGAACTGGACCGTATTAGGTGTCCCTCCGGGAGGGGTTGACCCATTTCATAGTTTCTTTGAGACACCAGACAAGATCACAAAAATATTCTCTAAGGGCGGCTATAAGCTTGTTCAATCAGAGGCAAGGTCTAAAATGGAAGTTTTTCTGTCTTTTGAGAAAGTGCAGTAATGGTTAGATTTTTTAAGAACTTTATACTGATTTCCTGGGAAGTGTTTCTACTTCCCTTTGTGTTTTTGGCTGCCTTGTTGGCCAGGTTTGTTCCGAAGTCAGTGGAAATAGGCTTGGGGCCCGAGCCTTTAATTAATAATGTGTATCATGCGAAAGCATTGAAGTCCAAGGGGTGGCAGGCGGAGACTTTTGTCGACTCTTTGTATTTTATAACTAATGAGTTTGATGTAAAGCTTGTAAGTGCTAATAAGCTCGTGTCTCGTGCGATTCGGCTGAGTTTTTTACCGTACTTTTTTTCTATTTTTCGTTATAGGGTAATATATATCTATTTCAATGGCGGTGGTTTGTATGCTGCCAGGCTTTTGTGGGTTTTAGAGCCGTTTTTGTATCGTCTTGCTGGCGTGAAGGTGGTGGTTATGCCTTACGGAGGTGACGTGCAGGATATGCAAAAAAGTGGCGAGTTGTATTTTAAGCACGTAGTGGATAAAGATTATCCAAGGCATTTTCGTCGTCGTATGATTATTCGATGCAAAGTCTGGATGTGGTCGCTCTATGCGGATCATGTGATATCCGGTTGTGATTGGGTAGATTACATGCAGCATTGGGATACATTGTGTATCTCACATTTTTCTATTGATCTGGATAGTTGGGCCTCGAGTAGTGATGAGCCAAAATCTGGCCCGGTAAGAATACTTCACGCGCCAAATCATAAAAATATTAAGGGTACCCGCTTTTTTGAACTCGCGGTTGAACGCTTGAAGCGGATGGGGTATGAGGTTGAACTGATTATGGTTCAAGGAGTGCCAAATGCCGAGTTGAAAAAAATGATCAGTGATTGCGATATCGTTGCCGATCAGTTGGTGATTGGCTGGTATGCCATGTTCGCTATCGAAGCCATGGCTCTTGGCAAGCCTGTTCTCTGTTATGTTCGGGATGATCTCGAAGAATTGTATGTCAGGGCTGGGTTGCTCGAGCGCGGCGAGCTTCCGCTTATAAAATGCTCTCCCAAAGATCTTGATCAAGTACTTGAAAAGCTTGTTGTCGATCGTTTGGAACTGCAAGCGATTGGTGAGCGCGGTAGAGCCTACGTTGAAAAACGCCATTCACTTGATGCTATCGGTACGATGTTTAACGCTATCAACGAGAGTCTTGAGGTAAGAAGTAATGTATAGCGTTTTACGTGGTTTTTTTATTTACGGGATGGGGGAGTTTCTTTCTCGAGTTATAGCTTTCGGTTGTTTTCTGTTTCTCGCCAGTGCTTTGGTTAAGCAGGATTATGGCCTGATTGAAACGTACGTGGTTGCTATTGCTTTACTTTGTATTGTGTGTTCTTCAGGTCTCTCGAACGCACTTCAAGCTTTTTATTATTCTCGAGAAGAGTTTGCCGAGGTGTCAGAAGCCGTTCGGCTTTCCACAGGTCTTACGGTTTTTCTGATATGGCAAGTTTTTGCTTTTGCTGTTTTGTCACTGGTTTATTTTTTTCTAGGTCAGGATTATCCGGTTAATATTTTTATTTTGGCATTTTTTATTGCCTCGATGCTCGGTTTTACACAGTTAATTCAAGATATCTTCCGTTTGCGATTCCAGCCGTTCCGTTACTTGATGGCCAGTCTTTTTTCAAAAGGTATTGCAGCCATAGTTTCTCTTGCCTTTGTCATGGCAGGCTTTGGTGTTGAAGGTTATTTATATGGATATGCGTTAGCTCTTTTTTTTGTTGTGGCGGCTCTTTCATATTGGCTTCGTGGTGTTTTATTTAAAGGATTTAATTCGGACCTGGCGCGTAAAATGCTTCGCTATGGAATCCCGTTTATTTTTGTAGGTTTTGGAAGTTGGGTTTTTTCTTCGCTTGATCGCTGGATGCTTGCTTCCATGGTTGGGCTTGACTCGGTTGGGGATTATGCCTTCTCAGTCCGTATATCGTTTCTAGTTGGTTTCCTATCATTAGCGTTCGGGCAAGCTTGGGCGCCGTTAGTTTTTAAACTGAAGGAGTCTCGCCCTTCAGATTACGCTTCCATTTACGGGGAGGTTCTGCTTGTTTTCACTTTGTTAATGTCTTTGCTTGCCGCAGGGGTTTCTGTTTTTTCTGGTGACTTTGTTCACATGTTTTTCTCTGAGAAGTATGGCGATGTTGTACCTGGGATATTTATTCTCTCCTTTGCGTGTGTTGTTCAGTCGACAACCAGCTTTACCGCTATTGGTATTTCGCTGTCCAGAAAGACGTATTACTTTGCTTGGATGACATGGGGTGTAGCGCTGTTCAGTTTTATTCTTAATTTGTATTTGATTCCTAAATATTATTTTTTCGGGGCGATTATTTCAAATTTTTGTAGTATTTTTATCTTGACTGTTTGTTACTTTGTTTTTTCTCAGAAATTGTCTCCGATGAAGTTCAGGCTTATTGATGTCTTGTGTGCAGGCGGATTGGTAGTGACTTTGTTCGGTTTTTCGGCGCTATTTGTGTTTCAGATGAGTGATTTGTGGCTCGGTAAAGTTCTGTTTTTATTTTGTGCGCTTTTACTGGTGGCTGCTTTTTCTATAAGAGTTGGGAGGCGTTATGTCCATATTGCGTAAAACCGTTTTGTTGACAGGCGGGGGCGGGCTTTTGGGGCAGGCACTCGCTTCATCAGCTCCTGATGGGTGGGATATATACAGTGTGGGTAGAAATCTACCTCAATTGCCATCTGTCACCAATATTGAACTGGATCTGACAGACCCTGATTTTTGCGAACGTCTACCCGCCAAGGTGGATGCTATTGTTCATCTTGCACAATCTCGACGATTCAGAGAGTTTCCGGCAGGTTCGCTGGATGTGTTTGCGGTCAATTCGATTGCTACGCTTAAGCTTCTGGATTATGCACAGCGTGTTGGATGCAAGCAGTTTGTTTATGCCTCTACGGGAGGAGTCTATAAGCCGGTAGAAGGACTTCTTACTGAAAGTTCTCCAATACTGGATTGCGACTCGTCCAGCATTTACCCAGCCTCTAAAATTGCGGCTGAGATGATGCTAGGCGCTTATAAAAGCGTTATGAATGTAGCGATCTTGCGATTTTTCTTTATTTATGGCGAGGGGCAAGAAAGCACTATGCTTATGCCTAGGCTTGTGTCCAGTGTGAAAAATGGAGATCCCATTAATTTGGCAGGTGAAAACGGGTTTTCGTTTTGCCCGCTGTATGTAAGTGACGCGGTACATTTGGTTTCCTCTGTCGTAGAGTCTGAATACTCCGGCGTGTTGAACGTTGCGGGACCTAATGTCATGAGCTTGCGTGAAGTGTGTGATGTGATAGGCACTGCAATCGGACGAGAGCCTGTTTATAAGGTCCTTGATACGGCCCCTGTGAATTTTGTTGTTGACTCCTCTCGCCTGGAAGAAAAATTTGGACGGATGCATCACTCATTCGAAAGCGTCGTCGGTCGAGTCGTTAGTGAATAACCTCAGAGTGCTTCATGCCCCCAGTTCTGTGGGCGGCAACCCCCAGGCGCTCAGTCGAGCGCTGCGGATGCTGGGTGTGCGCAGTTATTCCCTTGTGGTGTCGCAGAATTACCTTGCCTACCCGGCAGATCTGGAGCTGCATCGCCCTGGGCAAAGTTTAGTGATGCGCGAGCTGAAACGGCTCTGGGCAATTCTGTTCTTGCTCCCGCGTTTCGATGTGATTCATTACAACGCAGGCACTACGCTGGCTAACGCCTATGCCTTCAGTTTCAGTCCGCGTCAGGGCGCAAGAGGTTTTCTGCGTCTTTTTTATGCGGGCTACTTGCGCACATTGCAGCGACTTGAAATTGCCTATGTGCGCATGCTGGGCAAGGCTGTATTTGTCACCTATCAGGGCGATGACGCGCGTCAGGGCGATTACAGTCGCGAACATTTCGCCATCAACATCGCCAGCCAGGTCGACGAGGGTTACTACTGCGCCGCTTCCGATGCCTTCAAACGGCGCAATATCAAGCTGCTTTCGAGTATTGCCCATCAGGTCTACTCGGTGAATCCCGACTTGTTGCATGTGCTTCCCGAAAGCGCACGTTTCACCCCTTATTCGCTTGTCTTTCTGGATGAGTGGGTGCCTTCCTATACCCAGGACCAGAACCGGCCTTTGCGTATTGTGCATGCGCCAAGCAACCGTAAGGTCAAAGGTTCGGATCTTATCCTTCGTGCACTGGACCGGTTGCGTGTTCAGGGTTTCGAGTTCGAGTTGCTGCTGGTTGAAGGCATGAGCAACGCCGAGGCGCGCAAGGTTTATGAGTCGGCGGATGTGCTCGTGGATCAGCTGTTCGCAGGCTGGTACGGCGGTTTGGCGGTGGAACTGATGGCGCTTGGCAAGCCGGTGCTCGTCTATATTCGGGATGAGGACTTGGGATTCATTCCGCCTGAAATGAAAGCTGATTTGCCCTTTCTCCAGATTACCCCCGTTACGGTAGAGGACGCATTGCGCGATTTATTGCTGATGCCGCGTGAGTCGCTGGTGGCACTCGGCAAGAGAAGCCGTGCCTTCGTTGAGCGCTGGCATGATCCCCTGAATATTGCTCGCGATATCAAGGAAGATTACGAAAATACCCAGGATTTGCATGTAGAGGTCGCCAAATAAGATGTGTGGAATTACAGGGGGATTCTGGCGGGCTGCACCTGCGGAGCTGGATCAACGAATCGATACTGCATTAGCCGCGATGCGTCTTCGAGGCCCGGATCACCAAGGCTTTGATCGTCATCCCGTCGGCGAGGGTGCGGTCGTTCTCGGCCATACGCGCCTCGCGATCATTGACCTTTCCAGTTCAGGTCAGCAACCGATGTACTCCGCCGATCAACGATTCGGGCTGGTGTTCAATGGCGAGATCTATAACTACCTCGAATTGCGGGTGGAGCTGGAGGCCCTTGGGGCACGCTTTCGCACGCATTCGGACACTGAAGTGTTGCTGGCCGCCTGGAGCCAATGGGGCAAAGCAGCGTTGCCTCGGTTCAAGGGCATGTTTGCCTTCGTGGTGTTTGATCGTCAGGAAAACTCACTGACCTGTGTTCGAGATGCATTCGGCATCAAGCCGTTCTTCTATGCGCTGGAGGATGGCGCGTTCATCTTCGGCTCAGAGCTACCCGCCCTGCGAGCGCTGAAGAGTCAGCGCTCAACGCTGAATTGGCAGCGTGCCTACGATTATCTGGTACATGGCGAATATGACTTTGGTCAGGAAAGCTTCATCGAGGGCGTGGTCAGCCTGCTTCCGGGTCAACTGCTGACTGTCGACCTGGCCACGCTCAAGGTGTCCAGTCCCGAGACCTGGTGGAAGCCTTCCATCGTACAGACCCAATCGATCAGCTTTGCCAGCGCCAGCGATCAGCTGCGGGAGATGTTTCTCGACAACGTGCGCCTGCATATGCGCAGTGATGTGCCGGTCGGCGCAGCTCTGTCCGGAGGTGTCGATTCTTCCGCAATCGTCTGCGCCATGCGTCACCTGGAACCGGACTCGGATATCAACACGTTCAGCTACATTGCCCGGGGCAGCGTCGTCAGCGAAGAAAGCTGGGTAGACAAGATCAATGCCCATGTCGGCGCCAAGGCGCATAAGGTGATTGTTTCTGGAGACGAACTGGCGGCTGATCTCGAAGACCTGATTGCCGCCCAAGGGGAGCCGTTCGGCAGCACGAGTATCTACGCTCAGTATCGCGTTTTCAGGAAGGCCAAGGAGCAGGGCATCACCGTGACTCTGGAAGGGCAGGGCGCCGACGAGAATCAGGGTGGCTACAGCGGTTATGCGGGGCAGCGTATCCGCAGTCTGCTGGAAAAAGGGCAGTACCGCGAAGCCTGGAGCTTTTTGAATCAATGGTCGCAATGGCCTGGACGTAGCCGGCTTGAAGGTCTGAAACGGGTTGTTGGCGAGTACAGTGATGGCCGCTTGCACGATCTGTTGCGAGGGCTTAACGGTATGGACAATTGCCCTGCGTGGATCCGCCCCGGCCCGCTGCGTGAAAGCGGTGTGCATCTTGGTTTTCCGAAGCATGCGCCACAGCAAAGCCTGTCGGGGCGACGCATGATGAGCACGTTGGCAACCTCGTTGAATACGCGTGGCCTGCTCGGCCTGCTTCGCCACGGTGATCGCAACTCGATGCGTTTCTCGGTGGAGAGCCGCGTACCGTTCCTGACCACTGACTTGTCCGACTTCATGCTGTCATTGCCAGAGGAATACCTGGTTTCGCCGGGTGGTGAGACCAAGCACCTTCTGCGCTCGGCATTGCGCGGGATCGTGCCGGCCGAGGTGCTGGATCGTCGTGACAAGATCGGTTTCGCGACGCCCGAGCAGCAATGGCTGATGGGCATGGCCGATACGCTGCGACCTTGGCTGGAAGAGGATCTGGGTCTGCCATTTCTTGACCAGGCCAAGTTGCTTGAGCATTTCGACGCAGTTGTTGCGGGGCGTCGCCCCTATACTTGGCAGGTCTGGCGCTGGGTCAACTTCGCCCGCTGGTACGGTAGCTTGCGATGAGTGAGTCATTACCACGGGTACTTTACCTGCATCCTGCCGCGGCATTCGGTGGCGCCTCAAAGAGCCTTATCGAACTGTTTACCCGATTGCACGCGCTGGGTGTGCAGGGCACGGTCGTGACACCTGACGGTCCGGTTTGCGAGGCTTTTGTCAAAGCCGGCATGGACGTACGCAAGGTCAAAGGGCTCAGCCAGTTCGACAATACGCGTTTCAGCCACTATCGCCGTCTACGCTGGATAATCCTGCTGCGAGAGGTCTTCCTGCTGCCGTTTTCATTGGCCGCGATCTGGCGCTTGCGCCACGAAAAGTTCGATTTATTGCACGTTAACGAAGTGACATTGCTGCCCTTGGCCATCGTTGCCAAATGGCTGTTGCGGGTGCCGATGCTGGTGCATGTGCGCTCCCTGCAACGCGCGCCGGGGTCCGGCTTGCGTACCCGGTTGGTCAATGCATTGTTGCGACGACATGCCGAGGCTGTCGTGCCGATCGATCATACGGTCGCAGCAACGCTACCGGCAGACTTGCCCCTGAGCATCGTGCACAACGGCCTTGGTATTGAAAACGACGTACAGACTCGGCCTTCGCGACACGCCGGGGAGCCCGTGCGTGTCGGGTTTCTCGGCGTTCTGATTCCGCTCAAAGGCATTTATGAGCTGATCGAGGCGATGCGTATCCTGAAGACGCGCAAGGTCAATATTGAGTGTCTGATAGCCGGGGAAAACGCTCGCAAGCTCACCGGGTTGAAGGCATGGGCGCTGCGCAAGCTGGGTTTTGCCGATGATGTGCGTGCCAATGTTGAACAGATGATCAGCGAACACGGATTGCAGGAACAGGTCCGTATGCTGGGGTTCGTCGCAGACGTCAGGTCGTTGTATCCGCAGCTCGATATTCTCTGCTTTCCCTCTCATCTGGATGCGGCTGGCCGACCCGTATTCGAGGCTGCGTTCTATTCGATTCCAAGCGTGGTGGCGGTGACAGATCCTGTGCCGGACGCGCTGTTGCACGAAGTGACCGGACTGGCAATCCCGCGGCCCGACCCGGAGCTGCTTGCCGATGCCTTGCAACGTTTGGCAGAGGACCACGTCTTTCGCCAGACACTGGGCCGCCAGGCTCGCCAGTGGGCAGAGGAAAACTTTGCGATCGAAGCCAACGCGCAGTTGATGCACGACGTTTACCTGCGTCTTCTTTCCAAATCCTGATTCTTACAAGGCACTCGCGATATGAGTTCTTACGATTGTCTCGTCATCGGCGCCGGTGTCATCGGGCTGGCCTGCGCTTCGCGCCTGGCGCGCTCCGGGCAGCGTGTGCTGGTGGTTGAAGAGGAGCGCTGGATTGGCTCGCATACCTCCAGTCGCAACTCGGAAGTCATTCACGCCGGCATCTACTACCCGCCCGGATCGTTGAAAGCACGTCTGTGTGTGGAGGGGCGCGATTTGCTGTATCGCTGGTGCGCGGACCATCATGTGGAGCATCGGCGGATCGGCAAATTGCTGGTCGCGGTGAACCCGGATGAAATCGCTGCGCTTGATGCCCTTCAAAAGAATGCGGTGCAATCGGGTGTGGACTCGTTGCAGGAAGTCAGTGCGGCGCAACTTCGTCAAATGGAACCAGCGGTCGCCGGCGTGGCGGCTTTGCTCTCGGCAGACACTGGCATTATTGATAGCCATGCCTACTTGCAGTCCTTGCTTGGCGACGCGCAACGACACGGTGCGGATCTGGCGCTGGAGACCCGAGTCTTGGGGTTACAGCACAATGGCGAGCACTGGCTGGTGGAGGGTGAGAGCTGCGGCGAGTCTTTCTCCCTGGATGTACAGCGGGTGATAAACGCGGCGGGGCTGTTTGCCAGTCAACTGGCGTCGCGCATCGACGGCCTTGAGGCGCGTCATGTGCCGCAAACCCGATGGTGCCGGGGGCGCTATTTTTCCTACAGCGGGCGTTCGCCATTTTCGCGTCTTGTGTACCCGATGCCGGAAGTGAACACGGCGGGCCTCGGCGTGCATGCAACGCTCGATATGGGCGGGCAAGTGAGATTCGGGCCGGATGTTGCCTGGACCGACACCATCGACTATCAGGTCGAAGAAGAACTCAGAAACGATTTTGCCCTGGCGATCCGTCGCTATTTTCCGGGGCTTGATCCGCAGCGCCTGACGCCCGGTTACTGCGGTATCCGACCTAAACTCTCCGGGCCAGGGCAGCCAGCCGCAGATTTCCTGATTCAGGATCCACAAACCCATAGCCTGCCCGGACTGGTTAACCTTTATGGGATAGAATCCCCGGGGCTGACTGCCAGCCTTGCCATTGCCGATCACGTTGCCAGGATCCTTGATTGAATTCCCCTGATTACCTATGAAGATTCTCGTTCTCTCCCAATACTTTTGGCCCGAAAGTTTTATTATCAACGACATTGTGCGCACCCTCGATGAGCAGGGGCATGAAGTCGTCGTGGCTACTGGCAAGCCTAACTATCCGGATGGCAAGATTTTTGATGGCTACAGCGCGAGAGGGACGCAGTACGAGCGATATCTCGGGAAGATTGATGTGCTTCGAGTACCGCTCTGGCCGCGTGGGGAAGGCGGGGCGAAAAACCTGATACTCAATTACCTGTCGTTTGTCCTGGCTGGCTTGCTGTTTTTGCCCTGGATGCTGCGCAAGCGAGAGTTTGACGCGATTCTGGTTTTCGCTCCGTCGCCTGTCTTGCAGGCCATTCCGGCGATTCCACTGAAGTGGCTGAAGAAGGCAAAGCTTGCTTTGTGGGTTCAGGATCTGTGGCCGGAAAGCCTCAAGGCCACTGGCTTTATCCACAATCCTCATGCACTCAGGGCGGTGGGGTGGCTGGTAAAAGGCATCTATCGCTGCTGCGATATCTTGTTGGTGCAGTCGCGTGCCTTTTTTGAACCGGTTTCGCGCTACGCTGATCGTGAGAAAATCGTTTACTACCCCAACTCCATGGATGCCAATTCGCCTGTGGATTTGGTGCCTGTTCCCGCTGAACTTAGCGAACTGCTGGACCAGTATTTTTGCGTGGTTTTTGCCGGCAATCTGGGGACTGCGCAGGCTTTGGATACCCTCGTGGAGGCCGCCGGTCACTTGCGTGATGATCCGCAGATCCGACTGGTTCTGGTTGGAAGCGGAAGCCGCCTGGCGTGGCTCAAGTCACAACAGCAGGCCCTTGGTTTGAATAACCTCATTCTGGCCGGACGCTTTGCGCCGCAAGCGATGCCGCAAATTTTTGAAAAGTCATCTGCATTGCTTGTTTCGCTCAACGATAACGAAGCTTTTGCACAAACGGTGCCGAGCAAGATTCAGGCGTATCTGGCCGCGGGTCGACCGATTCTTGCCAGTATCAATGGGGAGGGCGCACGGGTTGTCTTAGAGGCCGGCGCGGGTTTGGCGTCGGCGGCCGAGCAGGCTTTGCCTCTGGTGGAAAACATTCGTCGCCTGCAGGCGCTCAGTGCCGCCGAGCGTGAGGCCATGGGGAAATCGGGTCGAGACTATTTTGACGTGAATTTTGATATGCCGTCCCAAGTGGCCAATTTGATTCGTCTATTATCATGAATGTTGTGTCGGCTTTTTGTGTTTTTTTCTTTTTAAGTGATTGGGAAGGTGTCTCTTGAGCTATTTTTCTGTGGGTATTAAAGCCCTTCCTGTTTTCTTAATTGGAATGATTTATTTCCCGGCATCATTGCTCGGGTTGGTTTTTTTTCGTGATAGAGAAGCTGTCGAGCTTCTTTTTCTGATTTTGTTGTTTTCTGTGATTTATTTTTCTTCTTATGGTTTTTTTTCGAAGATATTTTTGTCTTTGGCAAAGAAGTCATCTCGTTGGTTTAGCGTTTCTAATGCATTTTGGTATCGTCTGTCGCTTCTCGCGTTCTGTATATATGCAGCGAGTCTTGGTTATGCTGTGTATCTAGTCGATGTTGTGCCTGTAGTTGTTGCACTTAAAGGCGGTACATTGATGGAGATTGCTCAGGCTCGCGGTCAGTTTTTGGCGGGTTTGGAAGGTTATGAAAGTTTGCTTAGATATGCGGTTTTTATTTTAGGGCGTTCAGTAATGCCTCTGGTTTTGGTGGCGGCATTTGTTACCAAGTCCAAGCTGAGATATTGGCTTCTGGGGGCGTTGCTTGTGTTTTCAATGTTGTCATTGGAAAAGGCGGCGCCAGTCTTTATTTTTCTGCCGAGTATATTATATTTTTTTGTTTCGAAGCGTTGGTCGAGTGTGCTTGCTGCAGCGATTTTAATGTTAACTAGCATGGGTGTATTGACTGTTCTCGCTATGGGCGGGATTGGGGATTCGCAGTCGCGGAACGTGGCTAGGGTTGTCGAGGACCCTGCAGCCCAGCAGGTCTCCGTACCTCCAGGTATGCCGATTCAAGAAGCCATGGGGCGGCCCGGACGTTTCTTTTTGCCGGATATGATCCAAGCCAAGCTCAAGTTTGAAACCTCTCCAGTCAATCCAACTGCGGTATCGGGCAAGCTATTGATCTTGTTGAACAGAATCGTATGGATTCCCTACATAACAGCTTATGACTGGCTTGGCTTTCATCGAACAGTGCTCGATGGCGAACTTACTCTAGGCCGCTCGGTGAGTTTTATTCACCATCTTTATGGTGAGCCTAAAATGCTTGTTGAGAAAATGGTTTATGTGTATGAGTTTGGTGCCTCTCCCGGTGGTGCTGGTGCGTCCAATACCGTTTTTTTCGTAGATGCCAAACTTGCGTTTGGGTGGGTTGGGGTGGTGTTGTACTGCCTTATTTTCACATTTTGTGCGGCCTGTATATTTTCCTCTGGTAGTCGGGTCTTGATGGTGTCGAGTGTTGTTTGTTTCTTTGTTGCGTCAGTGAGTTCACTGACCGCTACGCTTCTCAGTGGCGGACTCTTTATATATGTGGTGTTGGCTTTTCTACTTTTTGAAAGGCACGCCGCCTCGCCCGCTATTAGTAAAACTGGTGGTGATAAATGAAGCCAGGCATGGCGGTGTCTACATTAAAGACTGCCGTTGGGCAATTCTTCGGTCTGTTACTGGGGGCGGTTGCCGTCAAGTTGTTGGCTGTGTTGGCGGGGCCTGCCGGCGTCGGGCTGTACTCGGTTTTGCGGCATTTGCAGCAAATGCTTTCGTCGGTAGCGTCGATAGGTGGACAGAACGCGGTTGTTCAGGGCTTGAGCAGTCATCAGGGCGTGGCCAGGCAGCAGTTCTTTTTGTCGTCCTTCTATGTGTTTGTTCTGGCGAGTCTTTTACTTTCGGCAGCCATATTGATTTCCGCGGATTTTATTGCCGCCTGGATTTTTGCAGGTGAGCATGCTTCTGCTATTCGCTGGCTGGTCATCCCTATAGTTCTCGGGGCACTGCTGTTCTTCTTTCGAGGCGTGCTGACTGCTGAAATGCAGTTCGGTGCACTGAGCATCGTCACCATGCTGACAGGCCTGGGGGCTGCCCTCGTCGCACTGCCGGTCGGGTTGGTCTACGCTCGCGGATACCCCAATATCATGGTTCTGCTGCTTGCCGGCGGGCCTCTACTCGGATTGCTTGCAGCGTTCATCTTCGTGCGCCGTCAGGGATACTTTCAAGGTTTGACGGCGGTTGCGCCAAGTGGTGCTACCTGGAACGCCACCGTGCGGTTTTTGCGAGTAGCGTTGCCTTCATTACTGTCATTGTTCCTGACGCTTGGCAGCGTTTTGATCGTGCGTAGTTACATTGTGCGGCTCTACGGGCTGGAAGGCGCGGGGCAGTTCGATGCGGCCTGGAGCATCAGTGCCATGTATCTGGCCCTGTTCCTTACGTCATTACAGAGTTATCTGTTGCCGGAACTCAGCCAGGTAGGCACTGGCGCTGAAATGCGTTCGGCGTTAGCCAAGGCGTTTCATTTTTCGCTATTGATTTCCTTGCCGCTGATCACCGGTCTGGTGGTCATGAAGCCACTGATTGTTTCTGTGCTGTTCAGTCATGAGTTTCTCCCCTCTCTAAACGTACTGCGCTGGGTCCTCATAGGCGATTTTGTCAGGGTCTTGGGCTGGGTTATTTCAACGGCACTGGTAGCGCGAGCGGATATGAAGGGCTTCGCGCTGGCCGAGGGCCTTTGGAGTATCATTTTCATGTCGATGTCGCTTTTGCTGTTATCGCATGGGCTGGAGTGGGTCGGCTTCGCGTACCTGGTGAGTTATGTGTTTTACCTTGCATTCCTGACGTGGCGTCTGTGGACGTGTCATGGCGTGTCGTTGGAGGGAAGAAGGCTTTTGTACTGGTTGGGTGGATTTTTACTGGTCGCCCTTTCCGCTTGGCTTTGCTGGAACGATCGGGAACTCTATTCCTGGCATTTCACGCTGATCTTGCCGGCAGTACTGTTCAGTTTCTTGATCATGCGCTCTGACGAGCGACTCTTCGCTCGGCAATTGCTGGCGCGCTTGAGGCTTAGATTGGCTGGTTTTTCGGGACGCCGTTAAGTCCGCCCGACGTTTAAGGATAACTATGAAGATTTTGATTCTGGGTGTAACCGGCATGCTCGGCAGCGCCGTGTTTCGAGCGTTCTCTGCCGATGCCGAACATGAAACATGGGGCACCGTGCGCAGTGGCGCTGCGCTGCGGCACTTTGCGCCGCAAAGCCAGGAGCGTCTGCTCAGTGGCGTGGATGTACTCGATCAGGACGCGCTCGTCGCGGTTTTGGCGAAAGTGCGCCCGGACGTCGTCATCAACTGTGTCGGGCTGATCAAGCAACTCGCCGACGCGAAGGACCCCCTGTCTGCGCTGCCGATCAACGCCATGTTGCCGCACCGACTCGCGCGGCTGTGCGCCTTGAGTGGCGCCCGGCTGATCCATATCAGCACCGATTGCGTCTTCTCGGGAAGCAAGGGCGGCTACCTGGAAAGCGATCTGTCGGATGCCGAAGATCTGTATGGCAAGTCCAAGTACATCGGCGAACTGCACGATCAGCCCAACGCGATCACCCTGCGCACCTCGATCATCGGGCACGAGTTGAGCTCCAATCACTCGCTGGTCGATTGGTTTCTGGCGCAGGAGGGCAGCGTTAAAGGTTTTTCCCGGGCTATTTTCTCCGGGTTGCCCACCGCTGAGCTGGCCCGTGTCATGAAAGACTTCGTCCTGCCGCACCCGGAGCTCAATGGCCTGTATCATGTCGCCGCAGAACCGATTGCCAAGCTGGACCTGTTGACCCTGATTGCCAGCCAATACGGCAAGTCCATCGAGATCCGCCCGGACTCGGCACTGGTGATCGATCGGTCGCTCAACAGCGAACGCTTCACTCAGGCTACTGGATACAAAGCCCCAACCTGGTCTCGGCTCATCGAGCTGATGCACGCCACTCGCTAACGAATTCGGAAGGTTTACATGTTCGACGACAAGGTATTGATGATCACCGGTGGCACCGGTTCTTTCGGTCATACGGTCCTCAAGCGTTTTCTCAATACCGCTGTGCGCGAGATTCGCATCTTCAGTCGTGACGAGAAGAAGCAGGAAGACATGCGCATCGCCCTGGCCAATGACAAGGTCAAGTTCTACATCGGTGATGTTCGCGATTACGACAGCTTGCGTCAGGCGATGGTCGGGGTGGATTACATCTTCCACGCAGCGGCGCTGAAGCAGGTTCCGTCCTGCGAGTTCTATCCGATGGAAGCGGTGCGCACCAACGTGCTGGGTACTGAGAACGTGCTCAATGCCGCCATCGCCAGCGGTGTGCAGCGGGTTGTGGTATTGAGCACCGACAAGGCGGTCTATCCGATCAACGCCATGGGTATCTCCAAGGCCATGTCCGAGAAGTTGATGGTCGCCAAGTCGCGCATGATCCCGGCCGATGGCCCGGTCATTTGCGCGACCCGTTATGGCAACGTCATGGCCTCGCGCGGTTCGGTGATTCCTTTGTTCGTTGACCAGCTTCGCACGGGTGGTGCGCTGACGGTGACCGACCCGGAAATGACGCGCTTCCTCATGTCGCTTGAAGATTCGGTTGATCTGGTTCTGCATGCGTTCGAGCACGGCCAGCAAGGCGATTTGTTCGTCCAGAAAGCCCCGGCCTCGACAGTCGGCGATCTGGCCGAAGCGCTCAAGCAACTGTTCGGCAAGAAAAACGATGTCAAGGTGATCGGTACTCGCCATGGCGAGAAACTGTACGAGTCGCTGGTTTCCCGCGAGGAAATGGCCAAGGCCGAGGACATGGGGCGTTACTACCGGATTCCGGCGGACAACCGTGACCTGAACTACAACAAGTACTTTGTCGAGGGCGAGGAGCGTATATCCGAGTTCGACGACTACACCTCGCACAATACAGAGCGCCTGGATGTAAAGGGTATCAAGGAACTGTTGCTGAAACTCGATTACATCAAGGAGCAACTCGATGCTTAAGGTCATGACGCTGGTCGGTACACGTCCCGAGCTGATCAAGATGAGCCGGGTCATCGCCGAACTGGATCGCCAGGTTAATCATGTCCTGGTGCACTCCGGGCAGAACTACGATTACGAGCTCAATCAGGTGTTCTTCGATGACCTGGAAATCCGCAAGCCGGATCATTTCCTCGGTGCTGCCGGCGATACGGCCGCCAAGACCATCGCCGAAGTCATCGCCAAGTCGGATGAAATCTTCGAACTGGAAAAGCCTGATGCGTTGCTGCTGTACGGCGACACCAATACTTGCCTTGCAGTGATCTCCGCCAAACGGCGCAAGATCCCGGTGTTCCACATGGAGGCGGGTAACCGCTGCTTCGATCAGCGGGTGCCTGAAGAACTGAACCGCAAGGTGTTGGATCACCTCAGTGACATCAACATGGTGCTGACCGAGCATGCTCGCCGTTACCTGATCGCCGAGGGTATTCGCCCTGAAACGATCATCAAGACCGGCTCGCACATGCAGGAAGTGCTCGAGTACTACATGCCCAAGATCGAGCAGTCCGATGTGCTGGCACGCAGCGGCCTCGAACAGGACAAGTTCTTTATTGTCAGCGCCCACCGCGAAGAAAACGTCGACACGCCGGATAACCTGCGCGATCTGCTGGATACCTTGCGGGCCCTGGCCGATCACTATGGTTTCCCGGTGATCGTTTCGACTCATCCGCGCACGCGCAAGCGTCTGGAAGCCTTGGGCGAATCGCTCGATCACCCGTTGATCCAGTTCGTCAAACCTTTCGGTTTGCTGGACTACATCAAACTGCAGATGTCGGCGTTCTGTGTGCTTTCCGACAGCGGCACCATTACCGAGGAAGCCTCACTGCTGAACCTGCCAGCCGTCACCCTGCGCAATGCCCATGAGCGTCCCGAGGGGATGGATGAAGGAACATTGATCATGAGCGGCCTGAAGCGCGAATCCGTGATGGATGCGGTGCGGGTGGTCACCAGCCAGCATTCTCGCGAGCAGCGCAAGGTGCCACTGGTGCCGGATTATCAGGGCGGACCGGTTTCGCTGCAGGTGGTTCGCGTGGTGCTGAGTTACACCGATTACATCAATCGCACGGTGTGGAGCAAGGCTTGAGCCCACTATGATGCGAGTCCTTTTGACGGGGGCCAGCGGTTTTGTCGGGGCCGCGGTCCAGGCTCATCTGCTGGATGACCCACAGTTTGCCCTGCGTTCTGCCTATCGACAGGCTCCGGTACACGTGCCGGCCGGCCTGCAGGTGTGTCAGGTGTCCGGGCTTGAGCCTGGCACCGATTGGCAGGTGCCACTTGAGGGCATTGAGGTGGTGATCCACTGTGCTGCCCGCGTTCATGTCATGAACGAGAACGAAGCCGATCCGCTGGCCGCTTTTCGGCGGGCCAATGTGCAGGGGACGTTACGTCTGGCGGAACAGGCAGCCCGGTCCGGGGTTCGGCGATTCATCTACCTGAGTTCGATCAAGGTCAACGGTGAAGGCACGCTGCCTGGCCACCCTTACTCGGCAGATGACCAGCCTGCTCCGCTGGATCCCTATGGCGTCTCCAAGCTCGAAGCCGAGCAAGGATTGCAGGCGCTGGCGGCGAAAACCGGAATGGAAGTGGTGATCATTCGCCCGGTTCTGGTCTACGGTCCGGGGGTCAAGGCCAACTTCCGCAGCATGATGGGCTGGCTCAATAGAGGCGTGCCATTGCCGCTGGGGGCCATTACCAACAAGCGCAGTCTGGTGGCGCTGGACAATCTGGTCGACCTGATCGTGACCTGCATTCATCATCCCGCCGCTGCGAATCAGGTATTCCTGGTGAGTGACGATGAGGACCTGTCCACCAGCGAACTGTTGCGACGCATGGCCCGGGCGTTGGGCCGGCCGGCGCGCTTGCTGCCCTTGCCGATGTGGCTATTGAGCGGCACCGCGCAGCTTCTTGGGAAAAAAGCCCTGTCCCAGCGTCTTTGCGGGTCGCTGCAGGTCGATATCGAAAAAACCAAAGCGTTGCTCGAATGGACCCCGGCGATCGGTGTGGACGGGGCGTTGGCAAAGACTGCGAAAGACTTCCTGGAGCCGTAAGTGTGAGAGGAAGCGGATGGATTGCAAACAGGAAGTCGAGCGAAGGAAAATTGTGTAATGCGTGAGCGTTTATTGGGCCTGCCGCGTAGTTACAAGCGCGTTTTGCAGTTGCTGGCCGACATTGTGCTGGTCTGGGTTGCGCTCTGGCTGGCGTTTGTCGTGCGTCTCGGGATTGAGCGTCCGGTGGACCCTTTCGGGGATTATGCCTGGCTGTTCGCGGCCGCGCCGGTCATCGCGGTGCCCATCTTCGTTCGCCTCGGCCTGTATCGTGCGGTGATGCGTTACTTCGGTAATGACGCCCTGCTCAGTATTTTCAAGGCCGTGACCCTGTCGGCGCTGCTGTTGACGGTCTATGTCTATTTGTATCGCCCTGAGGTCCTGGTGCCGCGCTCGCTGATCATCAATTACTGGTGGTTGAGCTTGTTGATGGTCGGTGGCCTGCGTTTGTTCATGCGCCAGTATTTTCTCGGCAACTGGTTTCTCGCCGGGCAGCATGTCCCTTTCTTGCGCCAGGACGATGACGCCACCAAGGTCGCCATTTATGGTGGCGGGGCGGCGGGTAATCAGTTGGTGGCGGCACTGCGCATGGGCAAGGCAATGCGTCCGGTCGCCTTTATCGACGATGACAAAGGCATTGCGAACCGGGTGATCGCAGGGCTCAAGGTCTATTCGTTTTCGGGTATTGAAAGGCTGATCGAAGACACCGGGGCAACCGAAGTATTGCTGGCCATCCCGTCGGCGTCGCGGGCCAGACGTCGCGATATCCTGGCGGCGCTTGAGTCTTACCCGGTGCATGTGCGGACGATCCCGGATTTCATGGACCTGGCCAGTGGCCGGGTCAGTGTCAGTGATCTGCAGGAAGTCGATATCATCGACCTGCTCGGGCGAGACACGGTTGCGGCACAACAGACGCTTTTCGAGCGCTGTATCCGTGGTCAGGTCGTCATGGTGACGGGCGCTGGTGGTTCCATCGGTTCGGAACTGTGTCGGCAAATCCTCACCAGCAAACCAACGGCGCTGGTCCTGTTCGAACACAGTGAATTCAACCTCTACAGCATCCAGAGCGAGCTGGAGAAGTTGATTTACAGTGAGGGGCTGAACGTCGAGCTGGTGCCGATCCTCGGTTCGATTCGCAACAGTGAGCGTTTGCTGGATGTGATGCGCACCTGGAGCGTGAAAACGGTCTATCACGCCGCGGCCTATAAACATGTGCCGATCGTCGAACACAACGTTGCCGAAGGCGTGCTGAACAATGTCTTCGGGACCTTGCAGACCGCGCAGGCGGCCGTGCAGGCAGGCGTTGAGCATTTCGTGCTGATCTCCACCGACAAGGCCGTGCGGCCGACCAATGTCATGGGATGCACCAAGCGCCTGGCCGAGATGACGCTGCAGGCCCTCAGCCGTGAATCCCATCCGCTGTTGCTGGGTGAGCACTTCAAGACGCCTTGCACCAACGGGACCCGGTTCACCATGGTGCGATTCGGCAATGTGCTGGGTTCGTCCGGTTCGGTGATCCCGCTGTTTCGCGAGCAAATCAAGAATGGTGGGCCGATCACGGTCACCCATCCGAACATGACGCGCTATTTCATGACCATTCCCGAGGCCGCGCAACTGGTGATCCAGGCAGGCTCCATGGGGCAGGGTGGTGACGTGTTCGTGCTCGACATGGGGCAACCGGTGAAGATCGCCGACCTGGCGGAAAAGATGGTCCACCTGTCCGGCCTTTCCCTGCGTAGCGAAGAGCGGCCCCACGGGGACATTGCAATCGAGTTCACCGGGCTGCGCCGTGGCGAAAAGCTCTATGAGGAGTTGTTGATCGGTGACAACGTGTCCCCAACCGAACACTCGATGATCATGCGCGCCGACGAGGAACATCTGCCGTGGGAGGACTTCAAGGTGGCGATTTCGGCGCTGCTGAAGGCTGTCGCAGAGGATGACTATGTGCAGGTTCGAACGTTGCTGGGCGATACGGTCAACGGCTACGTACCCGAGTGTCAGATTGTCGATCTGATCCATCAGCGCCGTCAGGAGTCAGGCAGTCACGACAGCGTTTGACTGAGTACGGATGCTGAATGGCCGCCCCCACGCTTGGCGTAGGGGCGGCCATTTACTCAGTGCAGCTTCAGGCGCGGCTCAGTCCCGCGACCAATCTTGCTGCCCAGCATCAACATCGCCGTACGGAACGCGCCATACAGCGCCATCTGGTGCATGCGGTACAGCGACACATAAAACATCCGCGCCAGCCAACCCTCGAGCATCACGCTGCCGGTCAGGTTGCCCATCAAGTTACCCACAGCCGAAAAACGCGACAGCGAAATCAACGAACCGTAGTCGGTGTACTTATACACAGGCAGCGGCTTGCCTTCGATCCGCAGTTTCAGCGATTTGGCCAGCAACGACGCCTGCTGATGTGCAGCCTGGGCGCGCGGCGGCACATTGCGATCGGTGCCCGGTTGCGGGCAGGCCGCGCAGTCACCGAAGGCGAAGATGTTTTCGTCGCGGGTGGTTTGCAGGGTCGGCAGCACTTGCAGCTGATTGATGCGGTTGGTTTCCAGACCGTCGATGTCTTTGAGGAAACCCGGCGCGCGAATCCCGGCGGCCCAGACTTTCAGGCTGGCGTTGATCACTTTGCCGTCGGTGGTGATCAGGCTGTCGGCGGTCACTTCGCTAACGGCTGCGTTGGTCATGACATTGACCCCGAGTTTCTCCAGGGTTTTATGCACAGGCCCGCCAATGCGTTCCGGCAATGCTGGCAGCACCCGTGGACCGGCTTCGATCAAGGTGATGTGCATGTTCTCCGGTTTGATCCGGTCCAGACCGTAAGCTGCCAGTTCATGCGCGGCGTTGTGCAGTTCGGCGGCCAGCTCGACGCCCGTGGCACCGGCGCCGACAATCGCGACGCTGATCCGCTGCACCACATCCGTCTGCCCGGCGTGCGCGCGCAAATAGTGGTTGAGTAGTTGCTGGTGGAAACGCTCGGCCTGTTTGCGTGTGTCGAGGAACAGGCAATGTTGCGCCGCGCCCTGGGTGCCGAAATCGTTGGTGGTGCTGCCGACGGCGATTACCAGCGAGTCGTACGGCACTTCACGCGCCGGCACCAGTTCCAGGCCAGCTTCGTCATAGGTGGCGGCCAGCTGGATTTTCTTCTGTGCCCGATCAAGCCCGCTCATGCGCCCCAGCTGGAACTCGAAGTGGTTCCATTTTGCCTGGGCAACATAGTTGAGTTCGTCTTCGGAAGAGTTCAGGGAACCGGCTGCCACTTCATGCAACAGCGGTTTCCAGATGTGGGTCAGGTTCGCGTCGACCAGCATCACACTGGCCGTGCCGCGTTTGCCCAGAGTCTTACCCAGACGGGTAGCCAACTCCAGACCGCCGGCGCCGCCGCCAACGATGACAATACGATGAGTCATGGGGATATCTCGCAAGGCTAAAAGAAATCGGTGCAATTACCCGAGCGAGCGCGA
This sequence comes from Pseudomonas sp. GM60, assembly GCF_000282415.1. Taxonomy (NCBI): domain Bacteria; kingdom Pseudomonadati; phylum Pseudomonadota; class Gammaproteobacteria; order Pseudomonadales; family Pseudomonadaceae; genus Pseudomonas; species Pseudomonas sp. GM60. Next base: position 6,585 of record NZ_AKJI01000049.1, on the reverse strand, counting down.
TGCAGCTCATAGCGTCAGGTAACTGATAAATCGGCTCAACAGGCCCAGGCCAATAGTCACTGCCAGCACCACCACCAGGAGCATCCACGGCCGGAAAGGCCGGCGCTCGACTCGGTGCTGGGACAGGTGCAGGTACTCTTCGACATGCTTTTGGTCGTCGGGGTTCAGGCGGCTGGTCATATCGGGCCTCGTCAGGGGTAGACGTTGCTGAATGTGGGGAAGCTACATGCGGGCGGCGGCGTAACACATCAGCCCGCATTGAACGGAGCATAGCCGCTCGCTGGAACAGGCTCGACGCTGACCGTATCGTCCAGGCGAATGATTCCACTTTGTAACACTCGTGCGGTGATTCCGCCATGTCCGCGAACGGCCTGAAAGGTGCCAGGGCCGAGGTTGTTTTGCAGGCGCGCGCAGGGCTGACACCAACCGGTGGTTTCGAAAATCGCCTGGCCGATTTTGAAACGGCGACCCTTGAGGCTGAACAGGTTGATCCCACTGATAACGAGATTGCGCCGCAAATCATTAGGCAACAGCGGATTATCTTCCGAGCGGCCCATCAGCGAGTTGATCACCGCCAGATGCTCCCACTGAATCAGCGTCACCTGCCGCGCATTGCGCACACCGGGACGGGCGCGATCGCCGGTCAGCCCGGCCTCGAGTCGCGCCTCCACGGCCTCTAGTTCGATCATGGGCACGTGTGGCTGCGGGCGCACGCCGATCCAGCGTACGCGGCCGGTTTGCGGGACTTCAGCGATCAGTTCCTGCAATGGACTCACAGGCTGATCCCGACATCGAAGACGATGCTGCGGCCGAGGTTGCTGCGCAGGAAATCCGGAGCGTCGGGATGCGCAAATAAAACACGGGCGAAGGTCGGACCCACCAGCGACAACGAGCGCCAGCCCTGACGCAAGTATTCGGTGGGCGGCGGGAAATGGCTGTTGAGGTCGAGCACTTCGCGCTTGAGGCTGGCGAAGGCGATGATGTCCAGCTCGCCCAGGTCCATGCCGCGCTCTTTGTAGTTGTGCGCTTTTTTGCGCAAGGTCGGCGCCAGTCTCAGCAGGAATTCATTGGCCGGAATGCGCCTAGGTTTGGCTTCGCGACGCACCAGCGAACTCAGCGAAAACGCACTGCGTCGGCGTTGTAGTTCATCGCGCCACTCATCGTTGAGACGCCGGCCTTCATCGAGCACGAAAAACACTTCGAAGTTCGCCTCGCGAAACAGCACGTCCGGCGGCTCCCCGGCGGGCGCGAATTCGTCGGTGCGGTAAGGAATGTTCAGCCCTTGCAGCAGGCGCTGGCACACCCAACGCTCACGCTCCCATTTGCGGGCATTGGAAAGAAACGCGTTGGCTTGCTCGGCCGCAATGGTCAGCAGGCGTAAATAATCTGAGTCATCCATAGGCCCAAGCTTAGCGTTCAAATGCGTTCGCAAAGAAGACAGTTTGTCGGAGAAGAGCAAAAGCCTGTCACGCCATTGCCCCATCCCCCCCCCGTTTCAGGGCCCTGCACAAAACGGATAGCGATCTGCGCAAAGCGGATATTGCCTCGCGCCTGGCAGCTTTACCCTCGGCTTTACGGGACGTTAGCCGCTTTACCGACGTTCTGAATAAAACAACAACAAGAGATGAATGCCATGCGCAAGATCGACGTACATGAGGTTATCGACAACGCTCGATTCAACCGCTTCCACTGGATGGTGCTGTTCTGGTGTGCCCTGATCATCATTTTCGACGGTTACGATCTGGTGATTTACGGCGTGGTGTTGCCGATGCTGATGAAGGAGTGGGGGCTCAGTCCCTTGCAGGCCGGCGCGCTGGGAAGTTACGCATTGTTTGGAATGATGTTCGGCGCGCTGTTTTTCGGCCCGCTCTCGGACAAGATCGGCCGCAAGAAAGCCATCACGATCTGCGTGATGCTCTTCAGCGGTTTTACCGTGCTCAACGGTTTTGCCCGCAACCCCACCGAGTTCGGCCTGTGCCGGTTCATCGCCGGCCTGGGCATTGGCGGGGTGATGCCTAACGTCGTGGCGCTGATGAACGAGTACGCGCCGAAGAAAATCCGCAGTACGCTGGTGGCGATCATGTTCAGCGGCTACTCCGTGGGCGGCATGCTCTCGGCGGGACTGGGCATCGTGCTGATCCCGAGCTTCGGCTGGCAGTCGGTGTTTTACGTCGCGGTGCTGCCGTTGGTGTTGTTGCCGCTGATCATGTACTTCCTGCCCGAGTCGGTGGGTTTCATGCTGCGTCAGGGACGCAATGAAGAGGCGCGCGCCATTCTTCAACGGGTCGATCCGGCGTACGTCGCGCAGTCCGGTGATCAACTGCACATGAGCGAAGTGAAGGGCACCGGCACCCCCGTGCTGCAACTGTTTCGCGAAGGGCGCGCACTGCGCACGCTGATGTTGTGGCTGGCGTTTTTCTGCTGCTTGTTGATGGTTTACGCCTTGAGTTCCTGGCTGCCGAAACTGATGGCCAACGCCGGTTACAGCCTGGGTTCGAGCCTGTCGTTCCTGCTGGTGCTCAACTTCGGCGCCATTTTCGGCGCGGTCGGTGGCGGCGTGCTGGGCGACAAACTTAACCTGCCGCGAGTGTTGGCGGTGTTCTTCGCCGTGGCCGCCGTGTCGATCACCTTGCTCGGTTTCAACAGCCCGATGCCGCTGCTGTACCTGCTGATCGCCATCGCCGGCGCCACCACCATCGGTTCGCAGATTCTGTTGTACGCCTGCGCCGCGCAGTTCTACTCCATGACCATTCGCTCCACCGGTCTGGGCTGGGCCTCGGGCATCGGACGCAACGGTGCGATTGTCGGGCCGCTGCTGGGTGGTGCCTTGCTCGGGATCAGCCTGCCGCTGCAACTCAACTTCATGGCGTTTGCCTTGCCCGGCGCGGTGGCCGCGATTGCCATGACCGTGTTTGCGATCAGCAGTCAGCGCAGTCACAGGCAAGCGCTGTCGGGCCTGCGCAACGGTTCGCCAGACGGGTCTGTCGGCGAAGCTTCATGAAAACGTTTGTCCGGGATTTTTCCCTGTCGGCGGCCGTCGCCGGATTTATCGCCACGGTGATTTCCTATGCCGGCCCGTTGGTGATTATTTTCCAGGCGGCCGAGACCGCACACCTGTCGCGGGAAGTGTTGTCGTCGTGGGTCTGGGCGATTTCCATCGGCAGTGCGGTGCTCGGTATCGGTTTGAGCCTGCGTTACCGCGTGCCGGTGATCATCGCGTGGTCGGCGCCCGGCTCGGCATTGTTGGTGGCGCTGTTGCCGGGGATCTCGATGCCGGAGGCGGTGGGCGCGTACCTGGTCAGCAGCCTGATCATTTTCCTGGTCGGGGTGTCGGGGGCGTTTGACCGGATCATCGGCAAACTGCCGGCGGCTGTTGCGGCGGCGATGCTGGCGGGGATTCTGTTCAGTTTCGGCACCGGGTTGTTTGTCTCGTTGCAGGGCAAACCGTTGCTGGTGCTGGCGATGTTTGCCACGTACCTGATCTGCAAACGGCTGATGCCGCGTTATGCGGTGGTGATGGTGCTGCTGGTGGGCTGCTCGGTGGCGTTTCTCGGCGGTGATTTGCACAGCGAAGCGCTGGTGATCGGGTTGGCCACGCCGGTGTGGATCACGCCCGTGTTCAGCCTGAGCGCGACGCTGAACATTGCCTTGCCGCTGGTGATGGTCGCGCTGACCGGCCAGTTCGTGCCCGGCATGGCGGTGCTGCGGGCCAGCGGTTACGCGACGCCGTCCGGCCCGATCATCGCCAGCAGTGCGTTGGGCACGGCGCTGTTGGCACCGTTCGGTTGCCACGGGCTGAATCTGGCGGCGATCACCGCAGCCATTTGTACCGGTCGCGAGGCCCATGAAAATCCCGGCAAGCGCTACGTGGCCGGGGTGGTCGGTGGGCTGTGTTACCTGCTGCTGGGCATCTTCGGCGCCACCCTGGTTTCGCTGTTTTCGGCGTTCCCCAAAGAGCTGATCGCGGCGCTGGCCGGGCTGGCGCTGTTCGCCGCGATTGCCGGGGCACTGGCCGGCGCAATGGCGGTGCCGAGTGATCGCGAAGCCGCGCTGGTGACCTTTCTCACCACCGCTTCGGGCATGTCGTTGTTGGGTTTGTCCGCGGCTTTTTGGGGACTGATTTTCGGCATGGTCACCCATGTGTTGTTAAACGCCCGTCGCGAAAGCGCGGCGGCTGAAGCACTTCCAACTGTCGATCAATAAAAATAAGAGAAAAAACGATGAATCAGATTCTTCCAACAACCGGTTCCGTGTTGTCCATGGCGCTCGTCTCGGGTTTCTCCACCGGTGCGATGGCGGCAGAGGGCGGCTTTATCGAAGACACCACGGCCACCTTGCAGGCACGCAATTACTACTTCAGCCGGGACTTCTCCGACATCGTCGGGGCGAACAAACAATCGAAGGCCGAAGAGTGGGCGCAGGGCTTCATCCTTAACGTCAAATCCGGCTACACCCAGGGCCCCTTCGGGTTTGGTGTGGATGTGATCGGCCTGCTCGGCCTGAAACTCGACAGCAGCCCGGATCGGGTCAATACCGGTTTGCTGCCGGTCAAGGATGACGGGCGCGCGGCAGATGATTACAGCCGTCTCGAAGCGGCGCTGAAGGTGCGGTACTCCAAAACCGAGCTGAAGGTCGGGGAGTTGCAACCCAATCTGCCGGTGCTGGCGTTCAGCGATATCCGTCTGCTGCCGCCCAGCTATCAAGGTGCAAGCATCAGCTCCAGTGAGATCAATGGCCTGACTTTGCAAGGCGGTCACTTGAACACGACCAGCCTGCGCAACGAGGCGGGCGACGAAAAAATGCAGGCCATGCTCGGCCACGTGCCGCAGCGCCAGGTCAGCAGTGATGGCTTCAACTTTGCCGGCGCCGATTACGCCTTCAACGATAAACGCAGCTCGGTCAGCGCCTGGTTCGGGCAACTGGAAGATATCTACAACCAGCGTTTTCTCGGTCTCAAGCACAGCCAGCCGATGGGCGACTGGACCCTGGGCGCCAACCTTGGTTATTACGATTCGCGCGAAGACGGCAAGAAGCTGTTGGGCAACATCGATAACCAGGCGTTCTTCTCGCTGCTGTCGGCCAAGCGCGGTGGTCACACGTTTTATGTCGGTTATCAGGGGATGTTCGGTGACAGCGCATTCCCGCGTGTCTTCGCCAACATCTCGCCGCTGGGCAACGAAGTGCCGACCTACGAGTTTGCCTTTACCGACGAACGCTCCTGGCAGGCGCGTTACGACTACGACTTCGCCGCCCTCGGTGTGCCGGGGCTGACCAGCACCGTGCGTTACATTTCCGGTAATAACGTCGACACAGGGCAAGGGTTCGAGGGCAAGGATCGCGAGCGTGATCTCGACCTCGGCTACGTGCTGCAAAACGGCAGCCTCAAAGGCCTCGGGATTCGCGTGCGCAACGTGATGGCCCGTTCCAACTACCGCAGTGACATAGACGAAAACCGCCTGATCCTCAGTTACACCTGGACGCTGCTATGACCATTGAAAAAGAACAACCGCCTTACAACATCGGCTTGCAGGTCAAGCTGGAGCAATTGACCGAGTCGGTGCTGCAAACCGAGGAAGACATGCGCTTTGCCAATCAACTGGCGCGCACGGCCGGCGATCGGGTCAAGGCGAGTGCGCAGAGCATGCAGTCTTCGGCCAGTGTGCTGGAGGATCTGAATCTCTACATGCAGCGTCTGGATCAGGTGTTCGATGAGCTCGGCAGTCAGTCGATGCGCATCGGCGCGATTGTCGGCAGCATCCAGGACATCGCCCGTCAGACCAATTTGCTGGCGCTCAACGCGGCAATCGAGGCGGCGAGGGCGGGCAGTCATGGCCGAGGGTTTGCGGTGGTCGCCGATGAGGTGCGCAATCTCTCGCGTCAGGCCGCGGACTCCAGTGCGCAGATCCGGCAAATCGCCACGGGGCTGGAACAGTCGGCGGAGCATGCACGCCAGGGGATTCAGCAGTTATCCGGCTCCACCCGTCTGGGGCTGGAAAAGGCTGGAGTGGCTTTGCATTCGATGGGGGAATTGCAAAGCGGTGCGGTGGCCAGGGTCGAGGTGGTCGAGCGGATCATGGCGCGTTTGGCCGGCCTGCATGATTTGGCGTTGCAGGCGAAACGGCTGATCGTGTGATGCCTGGTGTTACAGGTTGCTTGTGCAGTTGCCCATGACTTGGTAGGTCACGCGATGGGTCTGGCCCTGATGGTCGATGTAGACCATGGTTGCCGGCACGACGTCGCACGCGGTTGCGGTGTCGGTCACGGAAACCACCTTGGCGATGTCCAGCGGTTGCGCCGGGTCGTACGGGGTGGCAGCGGGTTCGCTGGCGGCCATGGCTGAGGTGGCGATCAGGGTCAGAAACAGGGTGCTCAGGGTTTTCATTTTTGTGCGCTCGGTGTTGGTTTTGATGCTTGAAGTTTAGTCCTTGGTGGTGATGGATAAAGGGGGCTGGGGCTGATTCAGCTTTGCAGGAAACGTAACAATGGGGGGCATATCCGTTTATGGGTTTATGGCTGCTATTGGTTTCGCCCTTACGGCGAGTCACTTTGGAAAAGCCCCAAAGTAACCAAAGGGCTCTTGCCCCT
>NZ_AKJI01000048.1:0-67631 GCF_000282415.1 Pseudomonas sp. GM60 | reverse complement strand
AGCGCTTTGGTTACTTTCGCGCTTTTCGAAAGTGACTCGCTGTAAAAGCGAAACCATTAGCGGCCGTTACCGCAGCAACGGATATGTACACCACCAAAAAACGACCTCTCACAATGGGCAGCATTTTTGTACCGCACTACCTGATCCAGAACACCTATCCCAAGGGATAAACAGCTAAGCTGCGGCTGCATCGGCGCGTCGTAAAGCGCCGTCTCTGGAGACGCTACATGGCTCGTACCCCCGGCGCATCGGCGCAACCCCGTGCCGATACACCTGACCGATGGCTGGACGTACTGGCCGGCCTGTCGATTGCCGGTTTGTTGCTGCCCGAGGCGGTCGCCTATTCCAGCATTGCCGCGCTGCCGCCACAGGCCGGGGTGATTGCCTTGTTTGCCGGGCTGCTGTGTTACGGACTGTTTGGCACCAGCCGGTTTGCCATCGTGTCCGCGACCTCGTCGTCAGCGGCCGTTCTGGCTGCCGCCACCGCCACGCTGGCCAATGGCGATCCGGCCTTGCGCATGAGTCTGGCGATCGGTCTGGTGCTGATGACCGGTGGTTTCTTCCTGTTGGCCGGGGTATTCAAACTCGGCAGCGTCACCTCATTCATCGCCAAACCGGTGCTGCGCGGCTTTGCAGTGGGGCTGGCCGTGACCATCATCCTCAAGCAAGTGGCGAGCATCGTCGACGTCCATTTGAGCACCGGTAACCTGATCCGTTTCCTGCCGCAACTGCTGGAGCAGTGGCCGCAGTGGAATAAAGTCGGGGCATTGGTAGGCGCGGTGGCGTTGCTGGTGTTGTGGCTGTGCGCACGGGTCAGGCGTTTGCCTGGCGGTTTGCTGGTGGTGGCGCTCGGCATCGCGGCGGGCCAATGGCTGAACCTGCCGGCCTACGGGGTCAAGTTGATCGGCGTCATCGATCTGAGTCTCGAAGTACCGCAGCTCCCGGTGTTGCCGTTCACTGACTGGTTGCGCTTGGGTGAACTGGCGTTCGCCATGGTGATGATCCTGTATGCCGAGTCTTACGGCTCGATTAGCTCGTTTGCGCTCAAGCACGGCGACCGGGTGTCTAGCAACCGCGATCTGCTGGCCCTCGGTGCGGCCAATCTTTTATCGGGACTGTTTCATGGCATGCCCGCAGGCGCTGGTTATTCTGCGACATCGGCCAATGAAGCGGCGGGGGCCGGTTCGCGTCTGGCCGGGATTGTGGCGGCCGGGGTGGTGCTGCTCATCGTCCTGACGGTATTGCCGTGGATTGCCCTGACTCCCGAGCCAGTGCTGGCTGCCATCGTCATTCATGCCTTGGCCCGTGGCTTGAGCCTGCAACCGTTGGGCCGGTATTTCATCTGGCGTCGCGACCGCCTGCTGGTGATTTGCGCGGTGGCGGCGGTGCTGGTGCTGGGCGTGCTGGACGGCTTGCTGCTGGCAGTGGCAATCAGCGTGGTGCTGATGCTCAAGCAGATGTCGTCGGCGGATATCCAGGTGTTGGGGCAAATGGCCGGAGGTCACGATTTTATTGACCTGCAACGACATCCCGACGCGAAGGAAATCCCCGGTGTGCTGATCGTGCGGCCCAGCGAGGCGCTGTTTTTCGCCAATGTGGAGCGCATTCTCGGTGGTGCATTGCGCCTGGCGCGGCACGCGGAGCCGCCGGTGCATACGGTTATCCTCAGTCTCGAAGAGTCGCCCGATCTGGACGGCACCAGCATCGAAGCACTGGAAGCGTTCTTTTTGCAGGTGCGCGCCGAGGACAAACTGCTGATCCTGGCGCGGCTCAAGCATCAGGCAAAAGCGGCGCTGTCGAAGTTGCCGGCGCAGGAACTGGAGCAGGTGATTCTCAGCGGCCTGAGTGTCGATGTTGCTGTCCAACAAGCCCTCAAACCAACCACATAACTCCTGTAGGAGTGAGCCTGCTCGCGATAGCGGTGGATCAGTCAACATTGATATGAATGTACTACCGCTATCGCGAGCAGGCTCGCTCCCACAGGGGATTGGTGCAAACCTTTCAGGCATAAAAAAACGCCGCTCATCTCACGATGGGCGGCGTTTTTTACAGCGTTGTAACGTTAGGCTTGAACGACCGGGATATTGGCGTTCGCAGCAACTTCACGGAACTCGGCGATCTGGTCGAAGGACAGGTAGCGGTAAACATCGGCCGCCATGCTGTCGATCTTGCCAGCGTATTCCATGTACTCCTCGACGGTCGGCAGGCGACCCAGGATGGACGCAACGGACGCCAGCTCGGCCGAAGCCAGGTAGACGTTCGCGCCGTCACCCAGACGGTTCGGGAAGTTACGGGTCGAAGTCGACACAACAGTCGAGTTCGGCTCTACACGTGCCTGGTTACCCATGCACAGCGAGCAGCCTGGCATTTCCATGCGTGCGCCAGCCTTGCCGTAGATGCCGTAGTAGCCTTCTTCGGTCAGTTGGTGAGCGTCCATCTTGGTCGGCGGCGACAGCCACAGACGGGTTGGCAGCTGACCCTTGACCTGATCCAGCAGTTTACCGGCAGCGCGGAAGTGACCGATGTTGGTCATGCACGAACCGATGAACACTTCGTCGATCTTCTCGCCAGCAACGCTGGACAGCAGACGGGCGTCGTCCGGATCGTTTGGCGCGCAGAGCACAGGCTCTTTGATGTCGGCCAGGTCGATTTCGATGACTTCAGCGTATTCGGCGTCAGCATCGGCAACCATCAACTCCGGGTTGGCAACCCAGGCTTCCATCGCTTGAGCACGACGTTCCAGGGTACGTGCATCGCCGTAGCCTTCGCCGATCATCCAGCGCAGCAGGGTGATGTTGGAGTTCAGGTACTCGGTGATCGACTCTTTCGACAGCTTGATGGTGCAACCGGCAGCCGAACGTTCAGCCGAGGCGTCGGACAGCTCGAAAGCCTGTTCGATGCTCAGGTTGTCCAGGCCTTCGATTTCCAGGATGCGGCCGGAGAAGGCGTTCTTCTTGCCTTTCTTCTCGACGGTCAGCAGGCCAGCCTGAATCGCGAAGTAAGGAATGGCGTGAACCAAGTCACGCAGGGTGACGCCCGGTTGCATTTTGCCTTTGAAGCGCACCAGGATCGATTCCGGCATGTCCAGCGGCATAACGCCAGTGGCGGCGGCGAACGCTACCAGACCGGAACCGGCCGGGAACGAAATGCCCATCGGGAAACGGGTGTGCGAGTCACCACCGGTACCGACGGTGTCCGGCAGCAGCATGCGGTTCAGCCAGCTGTGGATGATGCCGTCGCCCGGACGCAGGGAAACGCCGCCGCGGGTCATGATGAAGTCTGGCAGGGTGTGGTGGGTGGTCACGTCGATCGGCTTAGGGTAAGCCGCGGTATGGCAGAAGGACTGCATTACCAGATCGGTCGAGAAGCCCAGGCACGCCAGGTCTTTCAGTTCGTCACGGGTCATCGGACCGGTGGTGTCCTGAGAGCCGACGGTGGTCATTTTCGGTTCGCAGTAGGTACCAGGACGAACGCCTTTGCCTGCTGGCAGACCGCAAGCCTTGCCGACCATTTTCTGTGCCAGGGTGTAGCCCTTGCCGGTGTCGACAGGTGCTTCAGGCAGTTTGAACAGGTCGGTTGGGCCCAGGCCCAGTTCGGCACGGGCCTTGTCGGTCAGACCGCGACCGATGATCAGCGGAATACGGCCGCCGGCACGAACTTCGTCCAACAGGACCGGGGTCTTCATTTCGAAGGTGGTCAGGACTTCGTCGGTGCCGTGTTTGCAGACTTTGCCAGCATGCGGGTACAGGTCGATCACGTCGCCCATGTTCATGTTGGTAACGTCGAATTCGATCGGCAGTGCGCCGGCATCTTCCATGGTGTTGTAGAAGATCGGAGCGATTTTGCTGCCGAAGCAGAAACCGCCGGCACGCTTGTTCGGCACGTAAGGAACGTCGTCGCCGAAGAACCACAGCACCGAGTTGGTGGCGGATTTACGCGAAGAACCGGTACCGACCACGTCACCGACGTAGGCGATAGGGAAGCCTTGACCGCGCATTTCTTCGATCTGCTTCATCGGGCCGGTGACACCCTGGGCGTCAGGCACGATGCCTTCGCGGGCCATTTTCAGCATGGCGAGGGCGTGCAGCGGGATGTCCGGGCGGGACCAGGCGTCCGGAGCAGGGGACAGGTCGTCGGTGTTGGTTTCGCCGGTGACCTTGAACACGCGCAGGCTGATCTTGTCGGCCAGGACAGGGCGGTTGCGGAACCACTCGCCGTCAGCCCAGGACTGGATCACGCCTTTGGCGTGTTCGTTGCCGTTGCGGGCTTTTTCCGCGACGTCGTGGAACGCATCGAACATCAGCAGGGTGTGCTTGAGCTGAGCGGCAGCGACAGCAGCCAGTTCGGCGTTGTCGAGCAGGTCAACCAGGGTCACGATGTTGTAGCCGCCCTGCATGGTGCCGAGCAGTTCTACAGCGCGTTTCTTGTCGATCAGAGGGGAAGTGGCTTCGCCTTTGGCCAGGGCAGACAGGAAACCTGCCTTTACATAGGCCGCTTCGTCCACGCCAGGCGGAATGCGATTGGTGATCAGGTCAACGAGGAAAGCTTCTTCGCCAGCCGGGGGATTCTTCAGCAGCTCAACCAGGCCTGCAGTTTGTTCGGCGTTAAGCGGCTGGGGAACGATACCCAGTGCTGCACGCTCTTCGATATGTTTGCGGTAGGCTTCAAGCACAGTTATTACCCTCATCAGTGGTCCCAAATGGGTGTCCGGGACGCTCATCCCGAAATTGCCGTACTCATGCGCTGCGTGGCGTTGTGGGCCACTTAGCCAGAATTACCGACAATTCCTTACAGAAGCTGCTTTCAAAGTTTTACGCCTGCAGAACGGGGAGCTGATGAGGGTTGGCGTTGGGCTTTTCCCCGCTGGAAAAACCCTTCGCCAACACCGCTCTGAAGGAACGACTGTGCTCGTGACGCTTTGAAAACAGCTTCTAACGGACATTGGCGCCTTAAAAGGCTGGCTGATTCTACGGCAAAAAAAATTTAAAGGTAAGTTGGGCTCTCAACTTTGAGGGGTGATGAATGTTAGACAAAGGGCTAACATGCCCGCCTGTTCTGCTTTCCCGTGCTTTGTTGACCTATGCCCAATCAGACCATAAAGACCCCCTGCGTCGGCCTTTGCTCCACTGTTTACGGTGACTTGGTCTGCCGTGGCTGCAAGCGTTTCCACCATGAAGTGATCAACTGGAACGGTTACAACGAGGAGGAAAAACGCGCGGTATGGCTGCGGCTGGAGCAACTGTTGTCCCAGGTGATGGCCAGCAAACTGGAGGTTTTCGATCCCCAGCGCCTGCGTTTGCAACTGGAGCAGCGCAAGATTCGCTTCGTGCCGCATCAGTCGGAGTATTGCTGGGCCTATCAGTTGATCGCCCGAGGCGCGCGGGTGATCAACAATCTGGAAGCCTACGGGATGGTGTTGATGCCGGAGTTTCGCGACTGGAACCTGCCGGAGCTGCGGGATGCGATTGATCGGGAGTTCTTTTTGCTCTCCGAGGCGCATTACCAGCGTTACATCGCGCCCGGATTCCTCAAGGATGCGTTTGGCGGTTAACCTTTAAAAGCTTCGCGGGCAAGCCTCGCTCCTACAGGTGAACACGTACCCCTGTAGGAGCGAGGCTTGCCCGCGAAGGCGCCCGGATGGGCACCACATATCTCAATGATGAGACACCATCTCTTCCAGATGATCCTCAATCTCCTGCGGCTTCAACACCAGCACATCGCTCTCCACCGCATCCAGCACCACCTCCGCCGTATTGCCGATCAACGCGCCGGATATCCCGGACCGCGCCACCGTGCCAATCACGGTCACCGATGCGCCCAACGTGTGGGCCATGTACGGAATCAACACATCCGCCGGACCTTCCGCGATATGCAGGTGCTCATTGTCGATGTCGAACTCGGCTTGAAACGCTATGCACTGTTCGCGGTAACGCGCCTCGATGGTTTCGCTGAGCTGCAACGTAGGGTCCGCCGCCGACAGCATTGGTGAAGGATGAGCGCTGACCACATGCAGATGAGCCTTGGCCAGGCTGGCGATGTCATAACCGTGATCGATGATGATGTTGTGCAGGTGACGGTGTTCGTCATCGGTATTGCCGACATCAATCGCCGCCAGGACCACACCGCCTGCCCAGGGTTTCGAGGTTTTCACCAGCAGCACCGGAGTCGGACAGTAACGCAGCAGTTTCCAGTCCGCCGGGGTCAGCAGGGCTTTTTTCAATGAGCTGTCGGGGTAATGCTGCTTGATCACCAGCCCGCAACCTTCGGCTTGCTGCACATCGACGATGGTTTCGTGCAGGCTTTCGTTCCACGCCTGCTCGGTGGTCACGCTGTAGCCATCCGCGAGCAGCGCTGCCTTGAGCACACCAAGCATGCCGCTGTGGTCATGCTTGCGGTCGCACACCAGCAGATGCAGATGAGCCTGGGTTACCCCGGCAATCAGCTTGGCCCGTTTGAGCGCCAGGCTTTCCGAGTGTTCGGGTTCGATGACCACCAGAATGCTGCGAATGGCTTGCATGATCGGGATCTCCAGAGGGAAAAAAAGCATGGCGTTGCACAACTATAGTTGCTGGTCACGCATCCGGGACTTGATACATATCAACGGTCGTGGCTGGTGGTCTGGCGGCGGGCCGGTATAATCGGCGCCCTTCGTTTTGAACCTTTATGTCCGTGAGCCCCATGATCCTTCCCGAAATTCACGAGTTCCTCGGTTGCCGCACCCCGGACGGCTGGGTCCAGGCCGCGCTGGCCGATCAGGAAACCTTGCTGATCGACCACAAGAACTGCGAATTCAAGGCGGCCAGCACGGCATTGAGCCTGATCGCCAAGTATCACTCCCACGTCGATCTGATCAACCTGATGTCGCGGCTCGCCCGGGAAGAGCTGGTGCACCACGAACAAGTCATGCGCCTGATGAAGAAGCGCAAGATCGAGCTGCGCCAGCTGTCCGCCGGGCGTTACGCCTCGGGTCTGCGCAAAGTAGTGCGCAGCCATGAACCGGTCAAGCTGGTCGATACCCTGGTAGTCGGTGCGTTTATCGAAGCCCGCAGCTGCGAGCGGTTCGAGGCGCTGGTGCCGCACCTGGACGAGGAACTGGGCAAGTTCTACTTCGGTCTGCTGAAAAGCGAGGCGCGGCACTTCCAGGGTTACCTGAAACTGGCGTACCAGTACGGTGACGCCAAGGACATCGCTCAGGTGATCGAGCGGGTTCGCGCTGCCGAGCAGGAACTGATCGAATCGCCGGACGTGGAGTTCCGCTTCCACAGCGGTGTCCCAGCCGCCGCATAACCTGTAGGAGCACGGCTTGCCGGCGAAGGCGTCCTTGAGATCGCCTTCGCCGGCAAGCCGTGCTCCTACAGTTAGTTGCGATCTTTTGCAGCGCAATTGTTAAAAACTCTTAAGAGTATGAAAGATCACTGAAAACCGGCCCCAGAGGCCGGTTTTTGCTGCCTGCAATCGCCGCCCCGACGCTGATTGACGCCATAATGCCGCCCACTTCATACAAGAGTTGGCACGCGTTCGTTATGGATAACCTGGGTTTTGGCAAAGTTCTGCTGGTGGAAGACGACGAAAGGCTTGCCGGGCTGATCGCGCACTTCCTGTCCCAACATGGCTTTGAAGTGTTACAGGTGCATCGCGGCGACCTCGCGTTGGCCGCGTTCCTCGACTTCAAACCGAAAATCGTTGTACTCGACCTGATGCTGCCGGGCCAGAGTGGCCTGCACGTGTGTCGCGAAATTCGCAGCGTGTCCGATACGCCGATCGTCATTCTCACCGCCAAGGAAGACGACCTCGATCACATCCTCGGCCTGGAATCCGGCGCCGACGACTACGTGATCAAGCCGATCAAGCCGCCGGTATTGCTGGCCCGTCTGCGTGCGTTGCAACGCCGGCAAACGCCGGACAGCACAGTCTGCAGCTCGCTGGAATTCGGCCATCTGAGCATCGACCGCAGCTGTCGCGAAGTGCGCCTGGCGGGTGAGGGCATCGAGCTGACCACCATGGAATTCGAATTGCTGTGGTTGCTGGCCAGCGCGGCGGGCAAGATTTTGTCCCGCGACGATATCCTCAACCGCATGCGCGGGATCGCCTTCGACGGCCTCAACCGCAGCGTCGACGTCTACATCAGCAAGTTGCGCGGCAAGCTCAAGGACAACCCGCGTGAACCGGTGTGCATCAAGACCATCTGGGGCAAGGGTTACCTGTTCAATCCGTTCGCGTGGGAGCTGTAAATGCTGCGGTTATTTCTCGGTCTGTTTGTGATGATGACGGTTGGCCTGGTACTGGGGTTGCAAACCGTCGAGCGCACGTTCGATGCGCTGCTCGCCGGTCAAATGCAGAGCTACAACCGCGAGGCGGTACGAGGTCAGGCCTGGTCGCTGGTGGAGCAGTTGCGCGGCCTGGGCGGTCCGGCGCGGGAACGCCAATTGGAAACCGTGCGCCCTCACTACGGTTTGGGCCTGAGCCTGGTCGAAACGGATCAACTGGCCCTGACCGATCAGGAAAAAGTCGAGTTGGCCCAAGGCCTGCTGGTGCTGCGTGACAAGTACACGCAGTTCATCTCGCGCATTGACGACGGTTCGCAGTTGCTCAGCATCAAGCTGCCGGCCGAGCCGAGCCTGATGCCGTTCTACATTGCCACGGCCTATCTGATGATCGCGGTGATGATCGGTTTCGTGTTGTTTTTCTGGGTGCGCCCACACTGGCGAGATCTGGAGAAACTGCGTCTCGCCGCCGAACGCTTTGGCGACAACAACCTGTCGGCGCGGATCCAGCTGTCCAAGCGCTCGAACATTCGCGACCTGTCCGAGCATTTCAATCTGATGGCTGCGCGCATCGAAGGCCTGATCGCCAATCAGCGTGAGCTGACCAACGCGGTATCCCATGAATTGCGCACGCCGATTGCCCGGCTGTCGTTCGAACTCGATCAGCTCAAGCAACAATCCGATCCGAGCCAGCGCCGTGAACTGATAGCCGACATGTACGCCGACCTCGGCGAGCTGGAAGAAATGGTCTCGGAGCTGCTGACCTACGCCAGCCTTGAGCGCGGTGCCACGGTCATTACCCGGGAGAATATTCAGGCCAACAGTTGGCTCGACAGCGTGGTCGGCAGCGTGGCGCTGGAGGCCGAGGCGGCCGGGGTGCAACTGCTGATTGTCGAGTGTCGGGTCGATGAGGTGCGCATCGAGCCACGCTTCATGGCGCGCGCGGTGATCAACCTGCTGCGCAATGCCATTCGCTATGCCGAAGAGCGAGTGGAGGTGTCGTTGGTGCGCACCGGTGATCATTACGAAGTCCAGGTCAACGACGACGGGCCGGGCGTGCCGGTGGACGGGCGGGAGAAAATCTTCGAACCGTTCTCGCGCCTGGACGCCAGTCGGGATCGCCGCACGGGTGGCTTCGGCCTGGGCCTGGCCTTGGTGCGACGGGTGTCGCAGTCTCATGGCGGGCAAGTGCAAGTGGCGGATTCGCCGTGGGGCGGGGCGTCGTTTCGCATGACCTGGGTGCATCAGGATTAGTTGTGTGTTGCTCTTGCGGACCCCTTCGCGGGCAAGCCTCGCTCCTACAGTTTGTACGCGTACCGTGTAGGAGCGAGGCTTGCCCGCGAAGGGGCCTTCAGCAACACCCTCAAATCAAAAGCTGTAAACGACCTGCCCAGCCACCGAAGTCTGCATCCGACGCTCGACAATCGGACTGTCCGCCGCTTTACCACCCAGGTACTGCACCGCCAGCACCGTGGTAAAACTCCATTCATCGTTGATCGGCAGCGACCAGGTCA
Organism: Pseudomonas sp. GM60; assembly: GCF_000282415.1. NCBI lineage: Bacteria > Pseudomonadati > Pseudomonadota > Gammaproteobacteria > Pseudomonadales > Pseudomonadaceae > Pseudomonas > Pseudomonas sp. GM60. The sequence goes on along the minus strand of NZ_AKJI01000048.1, from coordinate 57,853 downwards.
GATCCGCCCCCCGACTCACCAGGCCACCTTTGGTGTCATACGCCTTGAACTTGCTGCGCGATGCCTGAGCGCTGCTCACGCCATACCAGGTGCGCATGTAATTGCTGTCGCCGAACTGACTGTTCAGGCTGCCGACGACCTTGCCGTAGTCACCTTCATAAAACGGCGCGCTGATGCTCAGTTTCAATCGGTTCCAGGCTGAGCCGGTGTCGTGTTCGTCCTCGTCTTCTTCAAGCGCATGTTCATAACTGGCGCCGAGAATGATCGGCCCCATGTGATAGGTCCCGTCCAGCCCCAGCAAGGGACGCGACTTGATCGAGCCCATACCGTTGAGCTCATCCGAGCCCTTGAAACCGCTTTTACGGTCCTTGCGCACATCACTTGCGCCGACGTAGACACTGAGACCGAAGTCGTCTTCATCAAACGCCCAGCCAAGACCCTTTTGCGTGTCGAGAAAGAAACCATAAGGGCTGACGATTTCGCCGCCCAGCAGCGGCGCCACCACGCGTTCATCACTGCCGCTGTAACGCGGCGCACTGGCAGCGCCGGCGCGCAGGCTGTAGTGCCAGTCTTCGGCATACAAGGAGGTGGAGGGGAGGAGCAGGCAAAAAGAGGTCAACGGCAAATACAGCGAACGAAACATGGGAGCACCCTGGGTGATAGTGGATGCGCCCATGCTAGGCGGGTGCCGCCCGGCAATCTTTGGCAGCTTTGTCGCAAAACTGTCAAAGACTGTGAACGGGTTTGGCGAGCAGTGAGTCGCCTGTGGCGAGGGCGTAAATCCCTCGCTACAAGTTCAGCTTAGAAGTCCCACTTGGTGGTCAGCATCAGGTTGCGCGGCTCACCGTAGAACGTGGTGTCGAAGTTGCCCAGGCCGGCCAGGTACTTCTTGTCGAAGACGTTGTTGGCGTTGGCGGTGAAGCTCAGGTGCTCGTTGTACTGGTAACGGGTCATCAGGTCCACGAGGGTGTAGCCACCCTGTTTGATCCGGGTGTAGTCGCCAGCGGGAGCGCTGTAGATTTTGCCGTAGGAGGCACTCTGCCAACTGATGCCGCCGCCGACGGTCACTTTGTCCAGGGCGCCAGGCAGGCGATAGGTGGTAAACGTCCGTACCACGTGCTCAGGCTTTGTGGTGGACAGCGGGTAACCAAAGATCCGCTGTTCGTCTTTATCACGGGTGCGTGCGTAGGTGTAACCGGCCGTCAGGTTCCAGCCCTCGGTCAGCTCGCCGGCCAGTTCCAGTTCCACACCTTTGGTGGTGGTGCCGTCGACGGCTTTGAAGATGCCTTCGTTGGTGATTGCGTTGGTGCCGGTCTGCTCCGCGACGCCGTCCTGCTCGATGCGGAACAACGCCAGGCTGGCATTCAGCCGGCCATCGAAGTAAGCGGCTTTCAGGCCGGTTTCATAGCTGTCGCCCTCAACCGGTGCCAGGGTCACGCCACTGGCATCCTTGTAGGTCTGTGGCTGATAGATCGAGGTGTAGCTGGCGTATACCGAGTACACGTCGTTCAGGTCATAGACCACGCCGGCGTAAGGCGTGACGACGCCGTGTTCCTTGTAGCTCGCGTGGGTGTCGTCCAGCGGTGAACCCACGTTGTAGCGGTAGTCTTCGTTGTACTTGAAGGTGCTCAGGCGGCTGCCGAGGATGACCGACAGATCATCGGTCGGGCGCAGGCGGGTGGCGAGGTACACACCGTTCTGGCTCTGGGTGCGTTCGTACTTGCCGTTTACCGGGAATTCCTGTTTCGGCAGATGACCTTCCCAATCGTAGATGCTCCCAGGGACACTTTCGAAGGCGCTGATGTCGTAGGTGGAACCGGTCTGACGGGAGTGGGACGCCATGACGCCGGCCACCAGTTCATGCTCGCGACCGCCCAGCGTGAAGGGGCCTGAGACGTTCACGTCGGCCGTGTCCTGCACGCGATGACCTTCGAAACGACCCCAGAAGAAGGACATGCCTTCGCCGGTAGCACGGTCCGGATTGCCGTAGCTGGCCGAGGCCAGTTGGGTGTCGTGATCGGTGGTTTTCTCGCTGAGGCTGGCTTTGAATTTCCAGTCGTTGGCCAACGCTTGTTCCAGTGTTGCAAAGTAGGTGATTTCGTCGAAATCGCGACGGCTCCAGTCAGCTGCCGGGTTGAAGCTGCGGGAGAAGTCGGTACGGCCGCCGTCAGAGAAGTACGTCGTGTTACCGGTCCAGGAACTGCCGCGAGGTGTGGCGCTGGACTTGTCGATGCCGAATGTCAGCAGGGTCTCGTCGGTCAGGTCGGCTTCAAGGATGCCGTAATACAGGTCTTTCTTTTGGCTGTAATGGTCAATGTAGGAATCCTTGTCCTGGTACACGCCGACAAAACGCCCGCGCACGTTGCCCGAGTCAGTCAGCGAACCGGAAATATCACCGGTGGTGCGGTAACTGTCCCAGGAACCGACGGTGCCGCTGATCGAGGCCTTGAACTCTTTGGTCGGCTTCTTGCGGATCAGGTTGACGGTGGCGGACGGGTCGCCAGCGCCGGTCATCAGGCCGGTCGCGCCCTTGACGACCTCGATGCGGTCAAGGCTGGCCGAGTCGTCGCTGTTGTTCGGGTTTTCCCCATAAACACCGTCGTAAGGCTGGTTGACCCCGTCGTACTGGAAGTTGGTGATGGCAAAGCCGCGGGCGGAAAACTCGGTACGGTCGCTGTCATATTTCTGCGTCGAAACACCGGGGGTGTTACGCAACGCATCGCTGATGCTTTGCACACCGCGATCGTCCATTTGCTGGCGGGTAATCACTGTGACCGATTGCGGTGTTTCACGCAGCGACAACGGCAGGCCAGTGGCCGAAGACGTTGAGCCGGTGGTGTAGGAATGGGTGTCCTCGGTGGTCGCGCCCAAGGCGACACCATTGATGTTCGTCGCACCCAGTTGCAGCACGCCATCGTCCTTGGCTGCCGTTTTGCCGGTGGCCGTTTCGGCGGCATGGGCGGTGGAGGCAAGGCTCAGCAGAGCGGCCGGAAGGGCCAGTGCCAAGGGGCACAGGGCAAAACGAAAACGCGCAGCAATTGGGTGCGACATGGAGATCCCTTTGTATCGAATCGATCGGTAAGTGAAAGGCTTCTGAGGGTTAACCGAACGAAAAACGCAAAGGGGAACTGCCGTGTGAAAAAAATTGAAGTTTTGATTAGCGAGCCAGGCCCAGTCGCTCGTGCCACTGTGCGATGGACTCCTCGGGCCAGATCTCGCACTGCCGATCACCGGCATGTGCCGCAACCTCCACCCACGGCGCTTTCGAATTGAGCATCACGTGCGTGTACTCGGGTGGCACCGGCAACGCCGTATCAATGGCCGAGGCGAACGGGTGAATCAGTTCCGGCCATTCAGGGCTGAACAGCCACAAGCCCGAGCCACACATCGAGCAGAAGTGCCGCTCTGCCGTGCTGCGGTGGGCGCGTTTATCGCCTTCGTCCTTGAGTCGCGCGTGATAGATCGCGATGGATTTGCGACCGCGCACCTTGAGGCTTGCGGCATCGCCCGTGATGTTGACCGAGTAACCGCCACCGCCCTGGGTCTTGCGGCAGATCGAGCAATAGCAACGTTGGTAAGGATAGGGGTGGGCGCTGGTCAGACTGAACGACACGGCGCCGCAGTGGCAGGAGCCTTCGAGCTGCATGGCAGAACCTCCAAATGATTGGCTGTTACTTCCCTGACCGCCCCGAAAACCGGTGGTTCACTGCTGGATCGGCACCAGGATCGCATCGCCGGTTGCCACCAGCTTCAACTGATCCCCTGTTTGCGCGAACAGTTCGGCACGGGCAAACACCTGCTTCTTGCCGGACTTCACCACCTGGCCGCGCGCAATGAACACTTCACCGACGGCGGGTGCAAGGCAATTCACCGAAAAATGCGATGCCAGGACATTGCCAGCGACCGTTCCGGCCGCAAACCCACAGGCGGTATCGAGCAGCGCGCCAATCAGGCCGGCATGCAGGAAGCCTGCGTATTGCGCCATGTCCGCCTCGCGAAAAGCCAGGGTCAGTTCCACCTCGCCCGGCTCGGTGCGAGTGACCTCGAAACCGGCCCAACGGTTGAAGGCGGACGTTGAATTGATCTTTTTGAGTGCATCAAGCATGGCGAATCCCTCCGGTTGAGGCATCAACATGCGCCGGGTTTTGGGGGATGTCATGGTGGATAAAGAAGGGTGATGGGCGGGTGGCTTGGTGGTGAATAATCAGGCCTTATCGCTAGCAGGCTAGCTCTCACATTGGATCTCCAGTCTTCATGAGATCACTGTGGGAGCTAGCCTGCTGGCGATGAACGAAAACACGGTCCCACTGGACGCCCACCGCCCGCCAAGTCAGCATGAGCACCTCGAATCGGGAACCGACCCATGCGACGACTACCTTCCCTTGCAGCCCTCAAAACCTTCGAATGCGCCGCCCGCCACGCCCACTTCGGTCGGGCCGCCGCAGAGTTGTGCGTCACCGACAGCGCCGTCAGCCATCAGATCCGCCAGCTCGAAGAGCAACTGGGCGTGTCGCTGTTCATCCGCGAAGGCCGGCAAATCCGTCCGACCATGGCCGCCGGGCGCCTGATGCAAAGCCTGCAGCAAGCCTTCGAACTGATTGGTGAAGCCTGCGATGAACTGCGCGATCCGTCGTCGCTGGCGGTGTTGCGCCTGGCGGTGACAGCCGAGCTGGCGCAAAAGTGGTTGATGCGTCGCCTCACGGATTTCTATGCGCGCTATCCGCATATCACCTTGCATCTCTACGAACAGCCAATCGACGCCACCGCGCCGGGGGAAGACATCGACCTTGCGATCACCTACGGCACCGGCCCGGTGGACAGCAGCGCGTACTTCGTTCGGCCATTGCCGGCATTGCAGTTCTTCCCGGTGTGCAGTCCCGGCCTGTTCAACCAGGGCGCCTTGAAAACCCCGAAGGACCTGGCGCGCCACTGCCTGCTGCACGACGATCAGGACGGCAAGACCTGGACCGCGTGGCTCACCAGTCATGCCGGCGATCAACGCCCCGAACGACAGTTGTATTTCGCCCATGCCGGCCTGGCGCTGGAAGCCGCGGCCCAAGGACAGGGCGTGGCCATGGGCGATAACCTCACGGCGCAGGAAGACTTGCTCAGCGGTCGACTGGTCCGGCCGTTTACCTCAAGCATGACTGCGCTGGGCCAATACGCGCTGGTGTGTGAACGAGTGCGCCTGGAGCGTCCGGCTGTGGCGCAGATGCTCGAATGGTTCAATGATCAACTGATCGATTGATGAGTTTTATTCAACTGTTCCGCAATTATCATCGTTGGCGAGGAGGGTGCCGACGACCTTAGCCTGTGGTCATTCCAATCCCCGTCAACGAGGTTTGACCATGGCACGTTCGCTCGACACCACCCCAAAACAAGACGGCTTTCGCCTGCCCGGCGAATTCGAAACCAAGGCCGGTTGCTGGCTCGGCTGGCCGGAGCGCACCGATGTCTGGCGCAACGGGGCCAAGCCGGCGCAGAAAGTCTGGGTGCAGATCGTCACCGCCATCTCTCAAAGTGAACCGGTCACCGTGTGTGCCTCCGCCGCGCAATTCGCCACGGCGCGCCGTCAGTTACCGCCGCAAGTTCGCGTGGTGGAAATGACCTGCAACGACACCTGGTTTCGGGACAGCGGTCCGTGCTTTGTGGTGAATGATGCCAGCGGCGAAGTACGCGGCGTCGACTTCGAATTCAACGCGTACGGCGGCCTCGATGGCGGCTTGTACTACCCGTGGGACAAGGACGACCAGATCGCCAGCAAGATCCTCGAAATCGAACGTTTCGACCGTTACCGCGCACCGCTGATCGCCGAACTCGGCGGCATTCAGAGTGACGGCCAGGGCAGCATCCTCACCACCGAACAATGCCTGCTCAACCGCAATCGCAACCAGCACCTGGGCAAGGAAGAAGTCACCCGGCGGCTGACGGACTACCTCGGCGCCGAGCAAGTCATCTGGCTGCCGCGCGGTTGCAAGTTCGACGAAACCGACGGTCACGTCGACGACCTCGCGTGCTTCGTGCGTCCCGGTGAAGTGGTGCTGCAATGGACCGACAACCGCGATGACCCGCAATGGGAAATCTATCAGGAAGCCTACGACGTCCTGCGCAGCACCCGTGACAGCCGTGGCCGCGAGTTGATCGTACACAAACTGCCACAACCCGACGTGCTGGAATGGACTGCAGAAGAAGCCGAAGGTCTGGACCAGCAAGACAGCACCCACACCCGTCAGGCCGGCACCAGAATCTGCGCGTCGTATATCAACTACTACGCCGGCAACACCTCGATCGTGGTGCCGTTGTTTGGTGATCGTAACGATCAGGCGGCACTGGCGACACTGGCTGAGCTGTTCCCGCAGCACAAGATCGTCGGCATCGAAAACTCCCGGGAAATCCTGCTCGGCGGCGGTAACGTCGCGTGCATCACCATGCCTCAATACGCTGGTAAAGGAGTGTAATCATGGGCCTGCACAAACTGACTCAAGCGTTATTGCTGGTGCTTGCACCCTTGTGTGTGCAGGCCGCCGACAGCGTCAGACCGGTGGTGAACCTGTACATCTGGGGCGAATACCTGGCCCCGGATACCCTGACCAATTTCGAGAAAAAGACCGGCATCCATGTGGTCGCCGATCATTTCGATTCCCTGGAAACCGTCGAGACCAAACTGCTCACCGGCCGCAGTGGTTATGACCTGGTGCTGACGGCGGGGCAGCATTTGTCCAGGGCGATCCAGAGCGGTGCCATTCAAACCTTGAACCTGCAACGGTTGCCGCACTTTGCCGGCGTCGGTGACGAGTTCCGCCAGCACATGGCGGTGTTCGATCCGGGCAATCGTTACGCCGGGATTTATGCCTGGGGCACGACCGGTGTGGGTTATCAGGAAGAGGCCGTCAAAAAGCGCCTGCCGGAGGCGCCAACGGACAGTTGGGCGATGCTGTTCGATCCGGCGGTGGTCTCGAAATTTGCCGATTGCGGTGTGAGTTTGCTCAACGATCCCAACGAGGTGTTCGCCGCGGTGATGAAGTACATGGGGCTGGACATCAACCGCCAGAACCTCGATGACCTGAAGCTGGCCGAGCAGCAACTGGCGAAGATCCGGCCGTACATCCGTTACTTCGACAATGACCTGAACATCAGCGACCTGGCCAATGGCAACACCTGCGTGGCGATGTCGTGGAATGGCAACGTGGCCATTGCGGCGGGCCAGGCAGAAGCCGCGAAAAAACCGTTCACGTTGACCTACCGGATACCGAAGGAGGGCACGTTGATCTGGTTCGACGCCATGGTCATTCCCAAGGATGCGCCGCATCCCGAGGCCGGGCTGGCGTTGATGGATTACCTCATGACGCCGCAAGTGATTGCGCCAATCACCGACACCATTCACTACGCCAATGCGATCACGGCGGCGGATGACTTGATCGCCCCGGCGATTCGTAATGATCCGGGGACGTATCCGTCGGCGCAGGTGCGGGCTTCGTTGTATAGCAAGAATGACAATGGCAAGGCGTTCAACCGGGCGTTGATTCGGGCATTCAGTCGGTTGAAATCCGGGTTGTGACAAGTTGTGGATTGTAGTGACAGTGGCACCGCCTTCGCGAGCAAGCCCGCTCCCACATTGGATCTATGTCGTTCACAAATCCAATGTGGGAGCGGGCTTGCTCGCGAAGAACGATAAAGCGGTCCCACTGAACGCCATCAATACCCCGGGGCACCGCTAATGGAGAATTCCCGAACCAGCATCGGTTTTCCGGTCAGCCCTTAATCTCCATCGGGCTGCCAACCAACAGCACCTCGTCCTGGATAGCGGCCAAGGCGTTTGACGTACCCCGTCCCTGTTGCGCCAGTTTGTCCTCTTTTAGTGCCTGTTGCAGAAGACCGAGGAGATTTTGCGTCTTCGAGGACGAGACAGGTGTCACGTTATCTTCTTCCAGGCGCCCCATTACATATTTGGAAATACGCGTGGACTGGCTCGCCGAATGGCTGACGGACGCTTCGACCAACTTACCTTTGACATAGCCGATGCTGCTCGTGCTGCTGGCCTTATCGTCGATCTGGTAGTACTGATAGTTCTGAGATTGTGGGTCATCCGTCAGTTTCAGCTTTTGTCCGGCATACAGAGGCTTATGGTAGTGGGCCGTCAGATGCGATTGCTGATTCTGGACGACCTTGCGATTGAACTGATCCTGACCTGTGGATTGCGTGGCCTGCGATAAGCCATAGGTGAACGAGTCGAGTTCAAGAGGCCGTGCAGGATTGCCGTTCACAGTCTTCTCGGTGACCGTCGCGCTAAAGTCGGCGAGTCCGGTGAGCACGCGGCGGTCGGTGTCTGTCAGCTTGATCGCCGTTAGCGCCTGCGGTCCGGTAGCAGCGCGGCTTTCCGGGTAGTTGCTGTGCACAGTCTTGAATGCACTCTCGAACATCGACAGCAGATTCTGGTCGCCGTCGCCTCGTACACGCGCCGCTTCTATTTGACGCAGATACCCTGCGAGCGCCTTGGCTTTCTGATTGCTGTCGCCGAGGATGGCGGCATTTTTCAGGTCCACGGACATGTCGAAATCACCCGCCGCGCCGCTCATGCGTACCTGGCGCTGGCTTGCGTCGGCGTGCAGCTCAAGGCTCTGCGTACTGTCATCGTCGAGCTTGAACCGTGTGATCAGGTCGACCGAGGAGAACACGTCAGTGTCGAACTGAGCCAGCGCCTCCAGCTTGAGTTGCGGTGGAACGGCGGTGAGGCCTTGAATGGCCGATTCAAATCCTTTGGCCATTGCCCCAAGCGCAGCAAGTTCTTCCTCGCTGAGATCGCCGCCCTGGACCTGAGCCTGCACCGCCAGCGCGTTATCCTGACTGGACAGCGTGATCTGGACGGTTTTGCCGCTTGCCGTTTTCAGGGTCAGGTTGATGCTGTTGTCTGCAACGCCACTGTGGAGCCTGGCTTGGGCAGCCGCCAACTCTGCAGGCTCAAGCTCCCGTCCGGTTGATGAGCGAATGACCGACTGGGAGATGTTCTTGTTGGATTGCGCCAGCTGCAGAAGCAGAGTCTCACCCAGTCCCCGGAACCGGCTGCTGGCTGTAGTGCTTGCGAAGTTGCCTCCCATGCGAAACGACACTTTGTCAGGCTGCGTGTATTCCCAGGCAAGCGGGGCATCAGGCACCGCAATGACACCCCGGGAGGTGTAAGTCTGCGCATCGATGGTGTTGCTATCTTGATGCAAGGTGACAATCGATGCGGGGGAGGACAGGGCGGCTGTTGATTCGGTGGTCGTGCCAACGGCGGGCTGGGTGGCAGCAAGCCTGGCGACCGCCAGTGGCGGCAAGGAAGAGATTGAAGAGATGACGGTCATTGCTGCTCCATGCTGAGTACCAGTAGTTTCCTACAGGGCTTGTCGGCAGGGGGCTTCATAACTTGAGGTGCGAGTGCCGGTGGCTCTGGAAGTGTGGTGAATGGGCTGACGCCTTCGCGGGCAAGCCTGCTCCCACAGGGGAATGCATTTCAAATGTGGGAGCGGGCTTGCTCCGGGCGGCGTTCCGGCGATGAACGATGACTCGGTCTACCTGTTGGGCACTCGCCACAAATACCAGGAAGCTACCGTCCGATAAGGACGCCACCCCAACCCGATCTCCACCATCTGCTTGCGCGTCGGCTGCACTTCCAACCCTTTCAACCGCCGATACCCCTCGCGCACCCCAAAGTCATCCGCTGGCAAAATATCCGGCCGCTCCAGGCTGTAGATCAACAGCATCTCAACCGTCCAGCGCCCAACCCCGCGCAAAGTGATCAACCGTTCAATCAACGCTTCATCGTCCATCGCCAACGCCGTCGCATAATCCGGCACCACGCCATCCAGCGCCGCCTGAGCGATGCCCTGAATGGTCGCGATCTTGCTCGCGGAAAAACCGCACCCACGCAGTTGATCAAACCCGGTCGCCAGAATCTGTTCAGGTCGCGGAAACGCCGTCGAAGGAAACAGCGCCAGAAGCCGGCCGACAATCGCATCCCCGGCTTTGGCGTGCAGTTGCTGATAGGCAATCGCCCGCACCAGCGACTCATACGGATCGCGCGCCGCATGCGGTTGGTGCAGGCACGGGCCGATGGCGGCGATGTGGCGCGCCCAGTCTTCATCAATGGACGCGAGAAACGCCGTCGCGGGCAAATAAGGATCGGTCAAGCGTTCACCGCAGGTTTGAACAGCGCGTTCACTTCCCCGTAGGTGAACGCCTTGAGGTGGCTGCTATCGAGTTTGCCGGTTTCCAGAAAGCTTTTGGCCAGGCCGGCCATCGCACCGTAAAGAAACTCGGCGATACCGGAACCGGCGCTCAAACGGCGAACGCCCAGCGCTTGCAACGCTTCAGGCGATGGCAGCCCCGGCAGCCCAAGCACATTCAACGGCAGCGGAGTGCCATGGCACAGCGCAGCAATCTCGTACTCCGCCGAAACGCCGGCCGCGAACAGCCCGTCAGCACCGGCCGACTGATACAGCGCCGCACGTTTGAGCGTTTCCGCGACGCGGTCTTCGGCCGGCACCAGGCCCTTGAGATACACATCGGTGCGGGCGTTGATGAACAGCTTCACATTACGGCGTTCCGCAACCTGACGGGCGATGTCGATCTTGCGCGCCAGCAGCTCGGGCGGGGATGCACCGTCTTCGATATTGATCCCGACAGCACCGGCGGCGATCACCGCGTCAATCACTTCGGCAACCCGTGTCAGGTCATCGGAATAGCCGGCCTCGACGTCCACGGTCAGTGGCAGCGAAATCACCCGGGCGATGGACTCGACGCTCGAGACCAGGCGTTCGAGGGGCAGGGCATTGCCGTCCGCATAACCGTGAGTCCAGGCGACTGCCGCACTGCTGGTGGCCACGGCTTTGCAGCCCAGTTGCTCGACGATGCGCGCCCCGGCGGCATCGGCGACGTTGGTGAGAATCAGCAGGCCGTCCTGATGCAGCCTGTGGAATTGCTGGTCGAACGTGTTCATCGAATTTCCTTCCTTTTGAAAAACAGCGAATCGTCAGAACGCGAGTTGTCGTGTGACCTGCACCGCAGCGTTTTCCAGCCTGAGCAGAAACGCCTTGCGCGGTTGTCCTCCACCATAGCCCGTCAATGAGCCGTCCGCGCCGATCACCCGATGGCAAGGCAAGACAATCGAAATCCGGTTGTGCCCATTGGCCAGGCCCACGGCGCGGCTGGCACCGGGTTTGCCCAACAACGCGGCAATGGTGCCGTAGGTACTGGTCTGGCCATAGGGGATTTTCGCCAGTTCGGCCCAGACCTGTCGGGAGAATTCAGTGCCGGGCAGATGCAACGGCACCTTGAATTCAGTCAATTTGCCAGCGAAGTACTGCGCCAGTTCTGTTTCGATTTGCTGCAGGTGTGCGTTGTGCCCCGGTGCTACGGCATAGCCATGACGGTTCTGCAGGGCTTCGACTTCCCGGGTCAGTGCCGGCCGGTCGAGAAATTCCAGCAGCACCAGACCGCGCCGTTCGGCCATGGCGATCATTGGCCCTAGCGGCGTGGTCAGGCGCGTGAACAGCAGGGGCTCGCTGTTGGCCGCACGACCAGGGGTAATGTGAAAGGATTTTTGAAAGGCATCGCGGAACCCGCTCAGGGATTCGTAGCCGGAATCGAACGCCGCGCTGTCGATGGAATCGCCCTGTCTGATCCCGCCCAGCGCCATGCCGAGGCGTCGGGTGCGCAGCCACGCGTGGAACGTCATGCCGAAATGCTGCTTGAACCAGCGCCGCAGTTTCAGTGGCTCGATGCCTTCAGCCAGCAACTGGGCATCGGTCCAGCGCAGCTCGGGGTCGGCGTCCACCGATTTGAGCAACTTCTGCACCCAGTCCGGCGCGATGGCAGCCGCGTCCAGCGGCTTGCATCGCAGGCAGGCGCGGTAGCCGGCAGACAGGCAGTCATCGGCATGGGCGAAGAACTCGACGTTCTCCGGTTTCGGCTTGCGCGCCGTGCAGCTGGGGCGGCAGAAGATGCCGGTGGTTTTGACCGCAGTAAAAAACACCCCCTCGTAGGTGGTGTCTCGTTCGAGCATGGCGCGAACCATCTCGGCGTGGGGCGGAAGCATCGCGTTTTGTAGGTTCATGGGTTGAGCATAGGGCTCGGGGCCTCAGGCCTCCACCGGAAAATCGACAGCGAATTACTACTGTTGGTCTATTGCTGGTCGGACATTGTGGGAGCGGGCTTGCTCGCGAAGTCGGTGTGTCATCAAACATATGTTTCGACTGACACTCCCTCTTCGCGAGCAAGCCCGCTCCCACAGTTAGGTCGCCGTCTATTCAGGCACGACGCGCCATCAGCAACACCGAAGCCGCCGCCGACAACAACCCCGCGCAGCACCGGTTGAAAATCCGCTTGCCCCGAGGCTTGGCGAACCAGCGACGCATGTGCAGGCCCATGTAGGCGTAGGCGCCGATGGCGATCCATTCCAGCATCAGGAACAACGCGCCCAGCACCGCGAACTGTGGCGTCACGGCCTGACCCGGGTCGACAAACTGGGGCAGGAAGGCGGTGAAGATCAGGATCGCTTTCGGGTTGCCGGCCGCCACCAGAAACTCCTGTCGTGCCAATGTCAGCATCCCCGCCGGAGCGCCCGTCACCACGTTTTCCGTCCCCGGATCCGCGCGCCACAATTGCCACGCGAGGTAGAACAGGTACGCCGCGCCGATAATCTTGATCCCGTAGAACAACAACTCCGACGTTTGCAGCACCACCGCCAGGCCTGCCGAGGCGAGGGCGATCATCCCGGCGAACGCCAACAGTCGACCGATACCCGCGACACACGCCGTGCGATAGCCGTAGCGCGTCGAGTTGCTGACCGATAGCAGGTTGTTCGGGCCGGGGGCCATGTTCAGGGCGAAACAGGCCGGGAGAAAGAGGGAGAGGGTGGCGAGGTCCATGATTCGGCTCCAGAAGCGAGAGCGATATTTTTACCACAGGTGCCGTGCGGCTTGACCCGTACAGTGGCGAACGGCACGCCCCGTACAATCGCTTACTTCGCGAACTTCTTCGCCCCCGCCACGCACAGAATCACCGCCACGGTGACCGCCAGCATGCCAATGCTGACCTGCTCATGAAGCAACGTCGCCGCCAGCGCCAGTCCAAAAAATGGCTGTAGCAATTGCAGCTGCCCCACAGCAGCAATCCCGCCTTGCGCCAGCCCGCGATACCAGAACACAAAACCGATCAGCATGCTGAACAGCGACACATAACCGAGGCTGAACCACGCTGGCGTGCTGATCCCCGAAAACGAAACGGGCGTGAGCCACCAGGTCATCACCGCCATCACCGGCAATGACAACACCAGCGCCCAGCAAATCACCTGCCAGCCGCCCAGTGTTCTGGACAGCTTCGCCCCCTCGGCATAACCGAGGCCGCAGGCCAGGATGGCTGCCAGCATCAAGAGGTCACCTTCTGGCGAAGCGGTCAGGCCTTGCGACGCGGCAAATCCCACCACCAGCAGACTGCCCAGAACCGAGAAAAACCAGAATACCGGCCGGGGACGCTCACCACCGCGGATCACGCCGAACACGGCGGTCGCGAGCGGCAACAGACCCACGAAGACTATCGAATGCGCCGAGGTCACGTATTGCAACGCCAGCGCGGTCAACAGTGGAAACCCGACCACCACGCCCAGGCTCACGATGACCAGCGGCAATAGCTGGCTGCGCTCCGGACGTTTTTCCTTGAACAACCACAACAGGCACAGCGCCAGCACCCCGGCGATGGTGGCCCGGGCGACGGTCAGGAACACCGGATCGAATTCCAGCACCGCGACCCGCGTGGCGGGCAGCGAGCCGCTGAAGATCACCACGCCGATCAGTCCGTTGAGCCAGCCGCTGGTGGTAGTTTCCCGGTGCTGGGTGTTCAGGTTCGATACTCGTTCCATTGAGGGTCACACTCGACTGATGGTTTAAACGGCGGGTTGCCTTGAACGCATCGTATGACCGAGTATTAAGACAATCAAAGAATTGTCATGGATACATCACCCTATGCCTCGCTTGCGCTACAAGTCGCTGGTCGACTCCTTTGCCGCAGACATCCGTTCAGGACATTTGCCGCCCGGTACGCGTCTGCCAACTCATCGTCAGCTCGCCGCCGAGCACGGTTTGGCGCTGGTCACCGCCAGCCGCGTTTACGCGGAGCTTGAGGCGATGGGCCTGGTCAGTGGCGAAACGGGGCGGGGCACGTTTGTCAGGGAGACGTCGCTTCCGCCCGGTCAGGGCGTCAGTCAGCACGTGGTGGCCGTGGGCATGGCCGATCTCAATTTCAACTACCCGTCATTACCCGGTCAGGCTGACTTGTTGCGAACTGCCTTGCGTCAGTTGGCGTTATCCGGCGACCTTGAATCCCATCTACGCTATCAGCCCCATGCCGGGCGCCTGCATGAGCGGGCATCGATTGCGAACCATCTGGCGTCGCGCGGGTTGAGCGTGCAGGCTGAGCAGGTGTTGATCGTCAGCGGTGCTCAACACGGATTGGCGGTGACGATGATGGCGTTGCTCAAGCCGGGCGATGTGATCGCGGCGGATGCGTTGACCTACACCGGTTTCAAGGTGCTGGCCGAATCGCTGCACCTGGAAATCGTGCCTATTCCCGCCACGGACACCGGGCCTGATCTCGATGCGTTGGAAGCGCTTTGCCGGCGACGGTCGGTGCGGGCCGTCTACGCCATGCCAACGTTGCACAATCCGCTGGGATGGGTGATGGACGCTCAGTGGCGCAACCAGTTTGTGTCGATTGCGCGCCAGCATGACCTGTTGATCATTGAAGACGCCGCGTATGCCTTCCTCGTCGAAGATGCCCCGGCACCGTTAGCCGAGTTGGCGCCGGAACGGACCGTCTACGTGTCGGGGTTCTCCAAGAATGTCGCGACGGGTCTGCGCGTTGGCTTCGTTGCCGCACCATTGGAAAAGGTGCCTGCACTGGAGCGCGCAATCAGGGCAACCACCTGGAACACTCCCGGCGTGATGACGGCGATTGCCTGCGCATGGCTCGACGATGGAACCGTAAGCCAGCTGGAAGCGCAAAAGCGTGCAGACGCACAGGCCCGGCAAGCCATGGCCGCCGAGCTGTTGAAAGGACTGCGCTGCATGACTCATCCCTCTTCGTACTTTCTTTGGTTGCCTCTGGCGGAAGATGCCAGAGCGGACCAGATCGCCGTCGAGCTGATGCACGAGCAAGTCGCCGTCTCCACCGCCGAACCTTTTGCAACCTCTGTCCACGTGCCGCATGCGATCCGGTTGGCGCTGGGGTCGGTGGACATGGATTCGCTTCGACAAGCGTTGATCAAAGTGAAGCGGGTGGTCGGCGCGTATTCCTGAGACAACCACGACCTCCTGTGGCAGCGAGCTTGCTCGCGATGAACGTTAACGATAACGCGGACTTCCTGGCTAATCGCGTCGCCCTCAGGTTCATTGCGGGCGAGCCCGCTCCCACAAGGGGACGTGTTTAACCATGCCCGTCAGTGGGCAGTTTTCTTCAATACGCGGACCAGCCCGCGCCTTACCGTGAGGCCTGGTTCAACTGAATTGAAGAAGGTATGCAATGAGTCTGATTATTTCGATGGCGGCGTTTGCGCTGGTGGCTTCGATTACGCCGGGGCCGGTCAACATTGTTGCGTTGAGTTCCGGCGCGCAGTTCGGTTTTCGCGCCAGTCAGCGCCACGTGGCCGGCGCAACGCTGGGTTTTGTGTTGCTGTTGGTGTTGATGGGGTTGGGGCTGCATGAACTGTTGCAGGCATGGCCGGCGCTGACGCGGGTCGTGCAACTGGCCGGCGTGGCGTTTCTGTTGTTCATGGCGTGGAAACTGGCGGCGGACAACGGGCAACTCGACGCGAAGGAGTCGGGGCGGGCGCCGTCGATGGTGTACGGCGCGGTCATGCAGTGGCTCAATCCGAAAGCCTGGCTGGCCTGCGTCGCCGGCATGGGCGCGTTTGTCGCCGATGGCGAGGCGCGGCTGGTCTGGCAGTTTGCCGCGGTGTATCTGGTGATCTGCTACCTGTCCATCGGATGCTGGGCGTACGCCGGGACTTTTCTGCGCGGCTATCTGAACAATCCGGCGGGGATGCGCGTGTTCAACCGGATCATGGCGTTGTTGCTGGCGATGAGTGCGATTTACCTGTTGCTGCCCTGATCGATCATTCAGCCGCGATACTGCCCCGGTGTCGCCGCCAGATGCTGTTTGAACGCCCGCTGAAAATGCGCCTGATCGGCAAACCCGGCTTCCAGCGCCACGTCGGCGATCAGCTTGCCGCTGCGCAGTCGATCCTGGGCAAACTGGATGCGTCGGTTGACCAGGAACGCGTGGGGCGTCATGCCGTAATGCTGTTTGAAGGCGCGGATCAGGTAGGACGGCGACAGTTGCGCAGCGTCGCAAATGTCTTCGAGCTTGAGCATTTGCGTGCAGTTGTCGCGGATGTAGTCAGCTGCGCGCTCCAGTTTGAAATTGGGCTCGCGTAGCGGTTGATCGCCGGGGTTGAGTCGTTGCTGCACTTCGGTGAAAAACTCGACCGCCGCGCTGTGTTTGCTCAACACGTCCTGCTCGCTGTCGACCAGTGTTTCGAACAACGCCTTCAGGCCGGCAAACAGGCTGGCGTCAGACGTATGGGTGATGGAAAACCGCCGAAACGCCAAGTCGCTGCCGAACCCGAGCTGATGCTGCAAGTCGGTGAGCCACGGCGTATCGACGTACAACATCAAGTACGACCACGGCTGGTCGTCGATCGGATTGCAGGCGTGGACGTCGCCGGGATTCATCAGCACCACAGTGCCGGCGCTGACCTCAAATTCCGATTGTTCATGGATATAGGTACTGCGCCCAGCGGTAATCGCACCGATGGAAAAGTGCTCGTGGGCATGCCGGGTGTAACAGACCTCGCGCCCATCGGCGATGGAGCGGGCCTCAATGAAGGGCAGGGCATCGTCGCGCCAGAAGCGGGGGGCCTTGTCAGCGTCTTTGCCAGCGGTGGGCTTCATCGTCGGTGTCCTCGGCAGGTCAGCACCGGAGTGTATTAGCTCTCGCCGTCAAAGGCTCGTTGCAGTGCAGTGATGTCGAGTTTTTTGATGTGCTGAACGTTCAGCGTAGACAGCCTGTAGTGGTCCGGGAATACCGCAGATCGACAAGTTACCAATCAGAAATCCCAGCGGGTGGTCAGTTGCACGTTGCGAGGCTCACCGTAGAACCCGGTACCAAAGTTACCGAGCCCGGTGTAATAGGTCTGGTCGAAGAGGTTCTTCACGTTCAGCGTGGTGCTCAGGTGATCGTTGAAGCGGTAACGCGCCATGACGTCCACCAGGGCATAGCTTTGCTGGGTGATTGTCGAAGACTGGCCGAAGTTGACCGGGTCGTTGGGGTTGGGCTGGAACACATTGCCGAAGAACTCGCTCTGCCAGTTCACCCCGCCGCCGACGGTGAGTTTTTCCAGTGCCCCTGACAGCCGGTAGGTACTGAACACCCGAACCACTTGTTCCGGCGCGGTGGTTTGCAGGATCGAGCCGTAGACGTAATCGCCCTTGGCATCGCGGGTGTGGTTGTAGCTGTAGCCGGCCGACAGATTCCAGCCTTCCATCACTTCACCCGCCACTTCGACTTCAAAGCCTTTGGTCGTCGCGCCTTGCACCGGGCGGTACACCGATTCGGTATCGACACCGCTGACGTACTCGGGAACGTTGTCTTGCTCGATGCGGAACACCGCGAAGCTGGCATTCAGGCGCCCGTCAAGGAATTCGGCCTTGAGCCCGGCCTCGTAGCTGTCGCCTTCCACCGGGTCGAGCAGTTTGCGCTCGGCATCCTTGCTCATCTGCGGCTGATAGATGCTGGTGTAGCTGGTGTACACCGACCAGATATCGTCGAGGTCGTAGACCAGCCCGGCATACGGGGTGACCACGCCGGTCTGGCGATAGCTGTCGCGCACATCCTTGGTGGTCGGGGCGCTGTAGTCCAGCTCATCGCTGGCAGTGAAGCGGCTGACCCGGGCGCCGAGGATCACCGCCAGGTCGTCGGTTGGCTTGAGCCGGGTGGCCAGGTAGGCACCGGTCTGGCGCTGGTCGATGTCGTTGTCGCCGACCCTGGCAATGTCCGGTTTCGCGAACTCGCCGCGCCAGTCGAAGATGCTGCCGTCGAGGGGCGGATAGACCGAACCGTGCACCGGAATGTCCTGGCGCGTGTGCATCGACATGAAACCGGCGATCAACTCATGCTCGCGACCCAGCAGGCTGAACGGGCCGGTGAAATTGACGTCGAGGTTGTCCTGCAACTGATCGCCCTTGAACCGGCCCATGTACATGAACATGCCGTTACCAGTGAGCGGGTCCGGATTGCCGCCGCTGGCCGAGGCGAGGAAGGTGTCGTGCTGGCGATGCTTGCGGTCGTAGCTGACCTTCAGCTTCCAGTCATTCACCAGTTGCTGTTCCACCGAGGCAAAGATCGTCTGGTTGGTGAAGTCGCGGCGGCTCCAGTCGGTAGCCGGGTTGAACGAACGGGAAAAATGCGTGCGCGAACCGTCGCTGTTGTACATCGGGAAACCGGTCCAGCTGGCGCCACGGGAGCGGGTATTTTGCTGGTCGATACCGAAGGTCACGAGAGTGCCCGGCGTCAGGTCGGCTTCGAGGATTCCGTAGGCGATGTCGCGGGTGTTGCGGTAGTTGTCCAGGTACGCGCTGCGGTCTTGATACGCCCCGACGAAACGCCCGCGCACGTTGCCACTCTCGGTCAGCGGGCCGGCAATGTCGCCGGTGCTGCGATAGTTGTCCCAGGAGCCGACAGCACCGGTGATCGAGGCCGTGAATGCTTTGGTCGGGCGCTTGCGGATCAGGTTGACGGTGGCCGAAGGATCCCCTGAGCCGGTCATCAACCCGGTGGCGCCCTTGATGATCTCGACGCGATCGAAGGTCGCCATGTCGGTGCTGGTGGTGCCGTAATCGTAGACGCCGTCGTAGTCGGTGTTGACACCGTCGTACTGGAAGTTGGTGATCGGCAGGCCACGGCTGGAAAACTCCCACCGCTCGCTGTCGTAGTTCTGCACACTGACGCCGGGCACACGGCGCAGGGCGTCGGCGATGCTGGTGGAGCCTTGGTCGTCCAATTGCTGGCGGGTGATGACCGACACCGACTGCGGGGTTTCACGCAAGGACAGCGACAGCCCGGTGGCTGAAGAGGTCGATCCGAGGGTGTAGGCGTGGCTGTCTTCGGTGATGGCGCCGAGCGCCCGGCCGGAAACGTTGGTGGTGTCCAGTTCCAGCGGCCCATCCGCTGCGGGGGCAACCTGCAGGACATAGCCGCGGTCGCCCTGAGGCTGGGCTTGCAAGCCACTGCCTTGCAACAGTCGCTGCAAGCCCTGTTGCACGGTGAATTCGCCTTCAAGCCCCGGGCTGTATTTATCACTCGTCAGATCGTTGCGGCCGGCGAGGAATATCCCCGCCTGTTCGGCGAAACGGTTGAGTGCGCTGACCAACGAGCCGGCAGCGATCGTGTAATAACGCTTCTGGCGGGTGGGCTGTTCACTGGTGCTGGCTGTTTTGGCGTGGGCGAGGGCCGGGGCAAGACTCAGTAGCGCGACCGGAAGGGCCAGTGCCAACGGACGCAAGGCAAAACGAGTGCGAGCGAAGGAGTCGCGCAAAAGGGTGTTCCCTGGAATCAGATCGAGCGGCAATTGAAGTGCTTCACAGGGTTAACCGAACGAAAAACCAAAAAGGGAACTGTGGCGTTGAAATATCTTTGGTTCACGCTTTTGGCGCGACGTTGACCCACCAGTTCATGGTTTTTTCGACGCGTATTGGTAGCGCCGCTTCCAGCAGGCGCAAGGCTTGATCGGTGTCCTTGAGCGGAAATGAACCCATCACCGGCAAACCGGCGATGGCCGGGTCGCACGCCAGATGCCCCGGTCGGTAGCGGCTCAATTCTTCGATCAACTGCCCCAGCGGCAGGTTGTCCGCCAGCAACAGACCACGGCGCCAGGCTTCGCGGCCCGCCGCTGCTTCGGTGGAAGGCGGCGTGTGGTTTTGCGTGAACGCCAATTGTCGTCCGGCCTCGACCACCTGCACCTGGCCCGCCGTGGTTCGAACTTCGACCGCGCCTTCATAGACGTTCAGCAATGTCCGCTGTTGTTCCTGGCGCACGCTGAAACGAGTGCCGAGCGCGCGCATCCGGCCTTCGGTGGTTTGCACCAGAAAGGCTCGGCTGCTGTCCTTGGCGGTATCGATCAACACTTCCCCGGCACTCAACAGCAACAGGCGTTGCGTGGTGTCGAAACGCACATTCAGCGCGCTGAGGGCGTTGAGCCAGATGCGGCTGCCATCGCTCAGGAGGCTTTCCCGGGTTTCGCCGGTGCCCGTAGAAAGATCGGCGGTCCATCGACCCAGAGCGTCCGGCAGCGAAGATTCCCGCCAGGCGTTCCAGCCCAGTAGCCCGCCCGATGCGAGAATGAGCAGGCTCTTGACTGTCTGCCGACGGCTGATCGGCGAGCGCGCGGTATTACGCAGCACAAGACCGGCGGCCTGCGGGTGATCATCTTGCAGCGCGGCGAAGCGCTGGCCAACACGCTCGACATAGCGCCAGGCCGCTTGATGATCGCCACTTTGCGCCAGCCAGGCTTGCCAGCGCTGACGTTCCTGATCGCCGACGTGCTGATCGTTGAGTTGCACATACCATTGCGCCGCTTGTTCGAGGCTGGCATGGCTGATCGAGTTGGAAGAGGCGGCGGGCATGGCGCTACTCGATCAACAGGCCATCGAGTTCGGCCTCAAGCATCGCGCAGTGCATCAGCGCCTGTGCCAGGTACTTTTTCACCATGCGTTCGCACACGCCGATTTCTTCGGCGATGGCGCGGTAGGGCAGGCCATGCAACTGGGCGAGGATGAACGCGTCGCGCACATTCTTTGGCAGGCGCAGCAGCATGGCGTCCACTTCATACAAGGTCTCGACGATGATTGCCCGTTGTTCCGGCGACGGTTGAACCGCCTGCGGGCGTGCAGCCAGCGTTTCCAGCCACGCCTGTTCCAGCTGCCGACGGCGCCAGTGATCGATGCATAAGCCACGGGCAATGGTCGCCAGGTAGGAGCGCTCGCGACTTTCGCAATCGAACACTTGAGGGCGTTTGAGCACGCGGATAAAGGTGTCATGGGCCAGGTCGGCAGCATCGAACGCATTGCTCAAGCGCCGACGCAGCAGCTCATGCAGCCAGCGGTGATGAGCGACGTAGAGGTTCTGAACGCTGGAAGAATCGGCGACCATCATCGTGAACAGATATCCATGGGCGACAGGCGCCGTTGGTGCAAATAAGAATTGGTCGCGATTAAAACAAAAGGTTCAGCTGCGTGCAAATGATATTGGTTTGCTTTTAGGGTGTATGGACAGGCCGAAGGCCTTGGTGAAGTCAAATTGACTCTTGCCGTAGTCGTATTGACTGTTATGGCGTCAGGTCAAATTGACTGCGTTCGTCGTAGCGTGTTGATTTTTATAGCTTAAAAAGCTGGCACGAAACCTGAAGTAATAAACGTACAACTGGTCTGATTCGGGAGTACGGAAATATGTTCGCTTACTTCAGCAATCCTCAGAATGTCTTGCACCTGTCTAGCAACATGTTGGGCGCGGGCCTGGCGCTGTTGCTGGCAGGCATCTACGGCGCTTATCTCTACGCCGGACACCTGCCAATCGTGGTGTTGGTCGCGATGCATGCCATGACCATCATCGGGCCGACCCTGATCAAGATTGGCTATGTCATGCGCCTGCTGGCCCAGCATCGGATGGGCAAGGGTTTGGTCATCGCAGCGGTTTGAGGCATCAGACCGGCATTTTGTTTGTACCGAGGCTCTAGCCTCGTCCCAGACCACCCTGTTCGGCGATCCAGCGGGTGGCCAGGTCGATAAAGGCGCGCAACTTCGGTTGAGTCTGGGTTCTGCTGGGGAAATACAGGTACAGCGCCGAACTCAGTGGCACGAACGGCTGCAGCACCCGCTCCAGTCGGCCGTCCGCCAACTCATCGGCGATTTCCAGATCGCAGGCATACGCCAGGACCGAACCGCTACGGGCGGCCGCCACCAGCAGCCTTCGGTCATTGACGATCACGCCGCCCTCGACACCCACCGTAAAATCGCGCCCCTCGCGGCGAAACTCCCAGCGGTGTGCGCTCCCCGAGGTCGAAAAGCGAAAGCCGATGCATTGATGACGGGTCAGGTCCTCAGGGCTGGCCGGTTTGCCTGCCTTGGCGAAGTACTCCGGCGCACCCACCACCGACCATTGCAGATCCGGCGTGAGGCGCACCGCGACCATGTCTTTTTCGATGGATTCGCCCAGGCGGATACCGGCATCAAAACCGCCAGCCATCAGGTCCACCGTGGCGTCATCGAGGGAGATGTCGAGGGTGACTTGCGGATAAGCCTCGCGAAACAGCGGAATCAGCGGCTCCATCAACAAGGCCCCGGACAGCCTCGGTGCAGTGAGGCGCAGCGTGCCCATGGGCTGATCGCGAAAGCCGCTGAGTACCGCCAGCGCTTCATCGATTTCACTGGCCGCAGGACGCAACCGCGCAAACAGGCTGGCCCCGGCTTCAGTCAACGCCACCCGGCGTGTGGTGCGCTGGAATAGCAACACGCCCGTACGGCGCTCGAGCAATTTGATCGCATGGCTGACAGCGGTGGGGGTGACCGCCAACCGCGTCGCGGCGAGGGTGAAACTCTTGTGCTCGGCCACCGCCAGAAACTCGGTCAAGCCATCGAAAGGATCGTGATTCATCGCGGTGCCATTATGAAAGAGCGTTTCATAGTGCTTGTAACACGAGGGCATTTTTCCGGGCAATCTTCCTGCGTACCTTGTGCCTACCCCCACTGCACACAAGGAACACACTCATGACTACCTCCAATAACTTCAAACGTATCTGGCTCATCACGGGCGCTTCTCGCGGTATCGGCGCAAAAATCGCCGCCGCTGCGCTGGCCAACGGTGACGCGGTGGTTGCCACCGCCCGCGATGCCAACAGCATCACTCAGCGTTTTGGCGATCAACCCGGTTTGCTGGCCGTCACCCTCGATGTCACTGACGAAGCGCAAAGCGTTGCGGTCGCAAAAGCCGCCATCGAGCACTTCGGACGCATCGACGTGCTGGTCAACAACGCCGGTTTCGGTTTGCTCGGTGCAGTAGAAGAAGCCACTGCCGATGAAGTACGCCGCGTGTACGAAACCAATGTCTTCGGTTTGTTGAACGTCACTCGTGCCGTCCTGCCGTACATGCGCGCCGCTCGCAGCGGGCATGTGATCAACCTGTCATCGGTGGGGGGTTACAGGTCCGGGGCGGGATTCGGTGTTTACTGCTCGACCAAATTCGCCGTCGAAGGCTTGAGTGAAGCGCTGTATGCCGAGCTGGAGCCGCTGGGCGTCAAGGTCACCATCGTTGAACCGGGCTATTTCCGCACGGAGTTTCTCGAAGGCAATTCGCTGGTCGAATCGCCGTCCTCGATTGCCGACTACGACGGCACTGCGGGCGAAGTACGCAAGATTGCCAAGGCCGTGACCCTGAATCAGCCCGGTGATCCGGACAAACTGGCCCAGGTCATGATCACCCTGGTGGAAGCGCAAAAAGCACCGCTGCGCCTGCCGCTGGGCAGTGACTGCGTCGAGGCGATCGAAGCCAAGAACGCCTTTGTCGCCGGTGAGTTGCAGGCCTGGCGCGAAGTGTCGGTGTCCACCGATTTCTAAGCCCCGACGCAACCTGTAGGAGCCAGCTTGCTGGCGAAGCGGCTGCGGCCATAAAACCGCTTCGCCAACAAGCTGGCTCCTACAGGTTTGAGGTGGTTTTGAGAGTACCGGCGGTCGATGAACCGGTCTCGCCCGGCAATTTGCGCTTAGCTATAGGGATAACCCAAACAGCGCTACCTGTAGGAGCGAAGCTTGCTCGCGAAGGGGCCGTGTCATTTGACATGGAAGTCGTCTGTCACACCGCCTTCGCGAGCAAACAGCGCTCCTGCATGGGCCGTGAGTCTGAGGAATTCGCCATGCTGACCCTCAACATCAATGGCAAGGATCAGGCACTGGATGTCCCTGCGGACATGCCGCTGCTTTGGGTCCTGCGCGATGTCGCGCACCTGACCGGCACCAAATTCGGTTGCGGCATGGCTCAGTGCGGCGCTTGCACCGTGCATGTCGACGGGGCGCCGCTGCGCTCCTGCATCACGCCCGCCACGGCAGTGGCCCATGGGCAAAAAATCCTCACCATTGAAGGCCTGTCCACCGACGGTTCGCACCCGGTGCAACAAGCCTGGGCCGAACTCGATGTGGTCCAGTGCGGCTACTGCCAGTCCGGGCAGATCATGTCGGCGGCGGCGCTGCTGGCGAAGATCCCCAAACCCACCGACAGCGACATCGACCAGGCGCTCTCCGGCAACATCTGCCGCTGCGGCACCTACCCGAGGATTCGTGCCGCGGTCAAACGCGCCGCCGACATCGGTTGATGGGAGGCATGCGTCATGAACAGCATCAATCCGTTATCGCGCCGTGGTTTTCTCAAGGGCAGCGCAGTGCTGGGCGGTGGGCTGGTGATCGCCTTTGTCATCCCCGGCGCCCACCGTTTTGCCATGGGCGCCGAGAATCAGGGCAACGTCTTCGCGCCCAATGCATTTTTACGAATCGGTAACGACAACAGCGTCACCGTGCTGCTCGGCCATTCTGAAATGGGCCAGGGCATCTGGACCGGCCTGACCATGCTGATCGCCGAAGAACTGGACGCCGACTGGTCGAAAATCCGCGTCGAACACGCCCCGGCGTCGGCCCCCGACTATGGTCTGGCCGGGTTTGGCGGGATGCAAATCACTGGCGGTTCGACCTCGACCTGGATGGAATTCGATCGCTACCGTCAGGCGGGCGCAGCGGCGCGGTTGATGCTGATCGAAGCCGCCGCCAAGCGCTTCAATGTCGCGCCTTCGGATATTCGCACCGAGTCGGGTGTGGTCATTGCCGGCGACAACCGCGCCACGTACGGCGAACTGGCCGATGACGCGGGCAAACTGCCGGCACCGGACCCGGCATCGATCAAGTTCAAGGAGGCGAAAGACTGGAAGGTCATCGGCAAACCGACCAAGCGCCTGGACACTCCTGAGAAAATCACCGGGCGAGCCAAATTCGGGATGGACGTGCAGTTCGACGGACTCATGACCGCGATGGTTGCCCGTGCGCCGGTGTTCGGCGGCAGCGTCAAATCCTTTGAAGGCGCGCAAGCGCTGGAGATCCCGGGCGTGCACAAAGTGGTGCAGGTGCCGACGGGCGTCGCGGTGATTGCCGATCATTACTGGGCGGCGAAACTGGGGCGCGATGCGCTGAAGGTCGATTGGGATCTGGGGCCGAACACCGGGCTCGACAGCCAACACCTGTTGGAGAGCTTTCGCAAACTCGCCGCCACGCCAGGCACGTCGGCCAGCAAGGCCGGGGATGCGCAGGGTGCTTTGCGCAAGGCCGCAAAGGCGATTGACGTCGAGTACAGCGTGCCGTACCTGGCTCATGCACCGATGGAACCGCTCAATTGCACGGTGAAAATCACCCAGGACAAATGCGAAATCTGGACCGGTACGCAGTTCCAGACGCTGGATCAGATGATCGCGGGAAAAATAACCGGGCTCAAACCCGAGCAGGTCGAGATTCATACCGAGTTTCTGGGCGGCGGTTTCGGCCGGCGGGCCAACCCGACTTCGGACTTTGTCGCTGAGGCCGTGGAGGTTGCGAAGGCGGCGGGCGACCCGGTGAAAACGGTGTGGTCGCGTGAGGACGACATTCGTGGCGGCTATTACCGCTCGGCGTTCCTGCATCAGGCGCGTATCGGCCTGGATGCCAGTGGAATGCCGATTGCGTGGAAGCACGTGATGGTCGGGCAGTCGATCATGGACGGCACAGCGTTTGCGGCCACCATGGTCAAGGACGGTATCGACAAAACGTCGGTCGAAGGCGTTGTCGACAGCCCTTACATCGAGGGCTTGGCCAATCATCAGGTGGAACTGCATTCGCCGAAAACCGGCATCACCGTGTTGTGGTTGCGTTCGGTCGGGCACACCCACACGGCGTTCGTGATGGAGTCGTTGATCGATGAGCTGGCCGAGGCGGTTGGCAAGGATCCGGTGGAGTACCGGCGAACCTTGCTCAAGGACCATGCGCGGCATCTGGGTGTGTTGAACCTGGCGGTCGAGAAGGCCAATTGGACAGCGCCATTACCGGATGGGCATGCACTGGGTGTCGCTGTGCATGAGTCGTTCGGCAGCTACGTCGCGCAGGTTGCCGAGGTGTCCCAGGACAACCTGAAGATCCGCGTGCACCGGGTGGTGTGCGCGGTGGACTGCGGAATTGCGGTCAACCCGATGAGCATCGCGGCGCAAATGGAGTCGGCCATCACCTTCGGCCTCGGCTTTACCCTGCACAGCAAACTGACCTTCAAGAATGGGCAGGTGGTGCAGTCCAATTACCACGACTATCAGGTGCTGCGCCTGAACGAAATGCCGGTGGTTGAAGTGCATATCGTGCCCAGCACCGACAAACCCGGCGGCATCGGTGAAGCGGGCGTGCCGCCCACGGCGCCGGCGGTGGCCAACGCAGTGTTTGCCCTGACCGGGCAACGGTTGCGCGAACTGCCCTTGCAACTGTCGGGGGTGTGAGATGAGGCGACATCTGATTCTGGGCGCAGTGGTGCTGATCCTCCTGACGATCTACGCCACGGACCTGTTCTCTGAGGATAGAGAAGCGTTGAAGGCTTTCGATACCGTGCAGATAGTGTTTCAGAGCCCGCGCTGCCAGAACTGCCATATTCCCGGTGATTCACCGTTGCAGTTCGATGCCGGAACGCCCCACGCGATGAACGTCGTACGCGGTATGGACGGCAAGGGCGCAGCCGGTTTGCCGTGCGCCACCTGCCACGCCGACAGCAATCCGCCGGCCAGTTACGGCCCGCATGCGCCGCCGGGTGCACCGCACTGGAGCCTGCCGCCTGCGGCGCACAAAATGGCCTGGATCGGGCTGCCGGCCGACAAATTGTGCGCAATGATCAAGGACCGCTCCAGTAATGGCGACCGGGATTTCGCCGCGCTGATCAAGCATGTCAGCGACGACAAATTGGTGCTGTGGGGCTGGAATCCGGGTGAAGGGCGAGCGCCGGTGCCGGTGCCGCACGATATCTTCGTCACTCAATTCAAGCGCTGGGCCGAGGCCGGAGGGCCTTGTCCGGTGGTGGGCAGTTGACCGACGGTCCGTTAACCGGGAGTCAAACCGGGTATGGACCACTCTAAAGAACATACCCGCCAATGGAGTGAGTCATGCTGATCCCAGGCAAACCGGTAAAACACGGCGCTAACGCAGACCCGTTGCTGTCGCCCCAGCAAGCGCGTCAATTACTGCGTGATCAGGCCCGTAAAGCCGAGCAGGAAGTGATTGGTGTGCAGATGGCGAGCATGGATGAGTTGACGCTGCTGTCCAACCGTCACGGCTTCACGACACTGGCCCAACTGGGGCTGGACGCCTGTCAGCAACTGGAAAAACCGGCCACGCTGCTGTTTTTCGACCTCGATAATTTCAAGCACATCAACTATTTGTACGGCCGCGCCGAGGGTGATGACGCCCTGAAAACCTTTGCCGACGTGCTGCGCATCGCCTTTCGCGAAAACGATGTGATTGGCCGGCTCGGCGACGACGAGTTTGTGGCCTTGTTGACCGGTTCAAGCGCCGTGGACATTGGCGCCATCAAGGCGCGACTCGAAGAAATCCTCGACGAGCGCAATGCCACGATGCGTCGCGGCTATGACATTCGTTTCAGCATTGGCCAGGTCGAGTACGACATTAATCTGCATCACTCGATCGATGAACTGCTGATTGAGGCGGAGAGGGCGTTACACCAGTAGGCTGGAATTTCGGTGGTGTATGAGCGGGCCTCATCGCGAGCAGGCTCACTCCCACAAGGATTTGTGCCGAATGCAAGTTTTGTATTCTGCGAAGATCCACTGTGGGAGCGAGCCTGCTCGCGATGAGGCCCTCAAAATCACCCATATCTTCACTTGGCAAACAATTGCCCGATATCTTTGAACGCTTTGAACTCCAGCGCATTACCGCAAGGATCAAACAAAAACATCGTCGCCTGTTCACCGACCAACCCCTGAAACCGAATGCCCGGTTCAATCACGAATCGTGTTTCACGCGCCTTCAGCCGTTCAGCCAAACCCTCCCACTCATCCATCCCCAGCACCACGCCAAAATGCGGCACCGGCACGTCATGCCCGTCCACGGCGTTGGTATGCGCCGCTTCCTGTGAGGCGTTTTTGGGCGCCAGGTGAATCACCAGTTGGTGGCCGAAGAAGTTGAAGTCAACCCAATGGTCGCTGGACCGGCCTTCCTCCAGGCTGAAGACGTCACGGTAAAAAGTCCGGGCTGCCGCGAGGTCATATACCGGTATGGCCAAGTGAAAAGGGGAGAGTTGCATCGCTGTGCCTCGCAGATTGACGGTGGTTGAGGTGGAGTTTAGCGCTGTGCTTTTCGATTGAAAGACGATAGTTTTTGCATCGAGCTCAAATTATTTCGATCAATCGAGACCGTCATGCTGCGTGAACTGAAAACCTTCATCGCTGTTACACGCTACGGCACATTCGCCGCCGCCGGCATGCACATCGGCCTGACGCAGTCGGCGGTCAGCGCGCAGATGCGCAATCTGGAACAGGCGCTGGGCATTCGTTTGTTCGATCGCACCGGGCGTCAGGCGATTCTCAATGCGGCAGGGCAACGGGCGTTGCCGATGGCCCGGGAGATGTTGGAAACCTTCAGTCGCATGGCGTTCAGCGATGACGTCAGCGAATACCGCGGCGAGTTGAAGATTGGCGCAGTGGCCACGGCCCAGACCGGGTTGCTGCCCCAGGCGTTGTTGCGCTTACGCCAGCAAGCGCCGTTGCTGGAACCGAAACTGGTGCCGGGCGTTTCGCTGAATCTGCTGAGCCAGGTCGATACCGGGGAGGTTGATCTGGCCATCCTGATCAAGCCGCCGTTCGAGTTGCCCAAGGAGTTGTCGGCGCAGGTCATTCGCAAGGAACCGTTTGTGCTGATCGTGCCGCCGGAGCTTGAAGGTGATGACCCGTTGCAGATCCTCGCGAACCATCCCCATGTGCGTTACGACCGCAATTCCTTCGGTGGGCGCCTGGTGACGCGGTTCCTGCGTGAGCAGCAGATTGATGTGCAGGTGGCTTTGGAACTGGATGAACTGGAAGCCATCGTCAAAATGGTTGAATGCGGATTGGGTGTGTCGCTGCTTCCCGAGGCCGGGTTGTGGCTTGAGTATGGCGCGAAGGTTCGGATCATCCGGTTGGGCGAACTGACGTTCTACCGCGAGATTGTGCTGTTGCAGCGCTACAGCCAGAGAATGCAGCCGATCCAGCAATTATTTGCCAACTGCTTGAGCCAATAGATGATCCCTGTAGGAGCTGGCTTGCCAGCGATGGCGATGTCCGTCTCACTATAAATGTTGGCTGTACGACCGCTATCGCTGGCAAGCCAGCTCCTACAAGGATTGCGTGGGGTCTGGAATTTTTGGCACAAAAAAACCCGCCTGACCAGGCGGGTTTTTTATGGCTACCTGAAGATTACTCTTCGAGGCTGCCCATGGCCGTGGTGTTGAAACCACCGTCCACGTACATGATTTCACCGCTGATGCCGGACGCCAGGTCCGAGCACAGGAAGGCGCCGGCGTTGCCGACTTCTTCGATGGTGACGTTGCGACGCAGCGGGGTTTGCGCTTCGTTGGCGGCCAGCATCTTGCGGAAGTTCTTGATGCCGGAAGCGGCGAGGGTGCGGATCGGGCCAGCCGATACGCAGTTGACGCGAGTGCCGTCCGGGCCCAGGGAACCGGCCAGGTAACGTACGCCGGCTTCCAGCGAAGCCTTGGCCATGCCCATTACGTTGTAGTTAGGCATGGTGCGCTCGGCACCCAGGTACGACAGGGTCAGCAGGCTGCCATTGCGGCCTTTCATCATTTCGCGGCCAGCTTTGGCCAAAGCCACGAAGCTGTAGGCGCTGATGTCGTGAGCAATGCGGAATCCTTCACGGGTGGTGGCTTCGGTGAAGTCGCCGTCCAGTTGGTCGCCCGGGGCGAAGCCAACGGAGTGCACGATGCAGTCCAGGCCATCCCACTTCTTGCCCAGCTCAACGAAGACCTTGGCGATTTCTTCATCGCTGGCCACGTCGCACGGGAAGCAAAGGTCCGGGTTGGAACCCCAGCTTTGTGCGAACTCTTCGACACGACCCTTGAGTTTGTCGTTCTGATAAGTGAAGGCAAGCTCAGCGCCCTCGCGATGCATGGCGGCAGCGATGCCGGATGCGATGGACAGCTTGCTGGCGACACCGACGATCAGTACGCGCTTACCGGCGAGAAAACCCATGTGTTGCTCCTCTCTTTCAGGTTATTGCGCAGTGGCTGGTGCCAGGAAAGCGGCTTCCAGCAACTGCTGTGTATACGGATGTTGGGGGGCGGCAAAGATACTTTGCGCGTCTCCCTGTTCGACCACTTGGCCATGCTTGACCACCATCAGCTGGTGGCTCAGCGCTTTGACGACAGCCAGGTCATGGCTGATAAACAGATACGTCAGGTTGTACTTGGTTTGCAGTGAACGCAAAAGCTCCACCACTTGGCGCTGCACTGTCCGGTCGAGGGCCGAAGTCGGCTCGTCCAGCAGAATCAGCGCCGGTTTTAGCACTAATGCCCGGGCAATGGCGATTCTCTGCCGCTGCCCGCCGGAAAATTCGTGGGGGTAGCGGTGCCGGGTTTCCGGATCCAGACCTACCTCCCTGAGTGCCGCAATAATCGCTTGTTCCTGTTCCGCCTCGGTGCCCATCTTGTGAATCCGCAGGCCTTCGCCAACGATCTGGCTCACGCACATCCGCGGGCTCAGGCTGCCGAACGGGTCCTGAAACACCACCTGCATCTCCCGACGCAGCGGCCGAACCTGTTGTTGCGTCAGGCAGTCTAGCTGCTTGCCTTCAAAACGGATCGCACCTTTGCTGCCAATCAGCCGCAAAATCGCCAAACCGAGTGTCGACTTGCCGGAACCGCTTTCCCCCACAATCCCCAGGGTCTGTCCCTGAGGCAGGCTGAAATTGATCCCGTCCACCGCTTTGATGTGATCGACGGTCTTTTTCAGCAAGCCTTTCTTGATCGGGAACCAGACTTTCAGGTCCTCGACCTGTAGCAACGGCGGGCCAATCACGTTGGTCGCCGGCTTGCCGCTGGGCTCCGCTGCCAGCAGTTCCCGAGTGTACGGATGCTGCGGCGCGCGGAACAACTCTTCGCACGATGCCTGTTCGACGATGCAACCGCGCTGCATGACACATACGCGATGCGCAATTCTTCGCACAAGGTTCAAATCGTGACTGATCAGTAACAATGCCATGCCCAGACGGGTCTGCAATTCCTTGAGCAATTCGAGGATTTTCAGCTGGACGGTCACGTCCAGCGCGGTGGTCGGTTCGTCTGCGATCAGCAGCTCCGGCTCGTTGGCCAGGGCCATGGCGATCATCACCCGCTGGCGCTGGCCGCCGGACAATTCGTGGGGCAGGGCTTTCAGGCGCTTCTCGGGCTCCGGAATGCCGACCATTTCCAGCAGTTCCAGCGTGCGTTTGGTCGCGACTTTGCCGATCAAACCTTTGTGGATGCTGAGAACTTCGTTGATCTGCTTCTCGATCGAGTGCAGCGGATTGAGCGAAGTCATCGGCTCCTGAAAGATCATCGCGATCCGGTTGCCACGGATGTGGCGGATGGTTTTCTCTTTCAGGCTCAGCAGGTCTTGCCCGGAGTACTCGATGGTGCCGGACGGATGCCGGGCGAGCGGGTAGGGCAGCAGGCGCAGGATCGAGTGTGCGGTGACCGATTTACCAGAACCGCTTTCACCCACCAACGCCAGGGTTTCGCCGCGCTTGATGTCGAAGCTGACACCTTCGACCACCCGCTGGCAGCGCTCGCCAACGACGAATTCGACGGCCAGGTCGCGCACTTCGATCAGATTGTCCTGATTCATTTCACTTCCTCGGGTCGAAGGCATCGCGAGCGGACTCGCCGATGAACACCAGCAGACTCAACATCAACGCCAGCACCGCAAACGCGCTCATGCCCAGCCACGGCGCTTGCAGGTTGGATTTGCCCTGGGCCACCAGTTCACCGAGCGACGGCGCGCCCGGCGGCAGGCCGAAACCCAGGAAGTCCAGCGCCGTCAGCGTGCCGATGGCGCCGGTCAGGATGAACGGCATGAAGGTCATGGTCGAAACCATCGCGTTGGGCAAGATGTGGCGGAACATGATCGCACCATTCTGCATCCCCAGCGCCCGGGCCGCGCGCACGTATTCGAGGTTGCGTCCGCGCAGGAACTCGGCGCGGACCACGTCCACCAGGCTCATCCACGAAAACAGCAGCATGATCCCCAGCAGCCACCAGAAGTTCGGCTGGACGAAGCTGGCGAGAATGATCAGCAGATACAGCACCGGCAACCCGGACCAGATCTCCAGGAACCGCTGCCCGGCCAGGTCGACCCAGCCGCCATAGAAACCCTGCAAGGCACCGGCAATCACGCCGATGATCGAGCTGAGAATGGTCAACGTCAGCGCGAACAGCACCGAAATCCGGAAGCCGTAAATCACCCGCGCCAACACATCGCGCCCCTGATCGTCCGTGCCCAGCAGGTTGTCGGTCGACGGCGGCGCCGGTGCCGGGACTTTCAGGTCGTAGTTGATGCTTTGGTAGCTGTAGGGAATCGGCGCCCATAGCACCCACGCATCCTTGGCCTTGAGCAGTTCGCGGATATACGGGCTCTTGTAGTTGGCTTCCAGCGGGAACTCGCCGCCGAACGTAGTCTCCGGGTAACGCTTGAGCGCCGGGAAGTACCAGCTGTTGTCGTAATGCACCACCAAGGGTTTGTCGTTGGCGATCAGCTCGGCGCCGAGGCTCAGGCCGAACAGCACGAGAAACAGCCACAGCGACCACCAGCCGCGTTTGTTGGCCTTGAACAGTTCGAAACGCCGGCGATTGAGAGGGGACAGGTTCATCTCAATGCTCCCGGCTTTCGAAGTCGATGCGCGGATCGACAAAGGTGTAGGTCAGATCGCCGATCAGTTTCACCACCAATCCCAGCAGGGTGAAGATGAACAACGTGCCGAAGACCACCGGGTAATCACGGTTGATCGCCGCTTCGAAACTCATCAGCCCCAGTCCGTCGAGGGAGAAGATCACCTCCACCAGCAACGAACCGGTGAAGAAAATCCCGATGAACGCCGACGGGAAACCGGCAATCACCAGCAGCATGGCGTTGCGGAACACGTGGCCGTAGAGCACACGGTGATTGGTCAGGCCCTTGGCCTTGGCGGTGACCACGTACTGCTTGTTGATTTCATCGAGGAAGCTGTTTTTGGTCAGCAGGGTCATGGTCGCGAAGTTGCCGATCACCAGCGCCGTCACCGGCAACGCCAGGTGCCAGAAGTAATCGAGAATCTTGCCGCCCATGCTCAGTTCATCGAAGTTGTTCGAGGTCAGGCCCCGTAGCGGGAACCAGTCGAAATAGCTGCCGCCAGCAAATACCACGATCAGCAAAATGGCGAACAGGAACGCCGGGATCGCGTAACCGACGATGATCGCCGAGCTGGTCCAGACGTCGAAGTGGCTGCCGTGCCGCGTGGCCTTGGCGATCCCCAGCGGGATCGACACCAGGTACATGATCAGCGTGCTCCACAGCCCGAGGGAGATCGACACCGGCATCTTTTCCTTGATCAGGTCGATGACCTTGGCGTCGCGAAAGAAACTGTCGCCGAAATCCAGGGTGGCGTAGTTCTTGACCATGATCCACAAACGTTCCGGCGCCGATTTGTCGAAGCCGTACATGTGCTCGATTTCTTTCACCAGCGCCGGGTCCAGACCCTGGGCGCCACGATAGGCCGAGCCGGCCACCGACACCTCGGCACCACCGCCGGCAATGCGGCTGGTGGCGCCTTCGAAACCTTCTAGCTTGGCGATCATCTGTTCCACCGGCCCGCCGGGGGCGGCCTGGATGATCACGAAGTTGATCAGCAAAATGCCGAGCAACGTCGGGATGATCAGCAGCAGTCGCCGAAAAATATACGCCAGCATCTATTACTCCGTGCCCGCAGGGTCGGCTTGCAGTTTGGTTTCGACTTCTATCGCCGGTGTCACGTTGGGCTTGATCCACCAGGTGGCCGTACCGATGTCGTACTTGGGTGAAATTTTAGGGTGGCCGATATGGTTCCAGTAAGCCACGCGCCAAGTCTTGATGTGCCAGTTGGGGATCACGTAATAACCCCATTGCAGCACGCGGTCCAGTGCACGGGCGTGAGCCACCAGGCTTTTGCGCGAATCGGCGTTGATCAGTTGCTCGACCAGTTGGTCCACCACCGGGTCTTTCAGGCCCATGGAGTTGCGGCTGCCGGGTTTGTCGGCGGCGGCAGACATCCAGAATTCGCGCTGTTCGTTACCCGGCGAGTTGGATTGCGGGAAACTGCCGACAATCATGTCGAAGTCCCGCGAACGCACGCGATTGATGTACTGCGAGACGTCGACCCGGCGAATCACCAGGTCGATCCCCAGGTCGCTGAGATTGCGCTTGAACGGCAGCAGCACCCGTTCGAACTCGGTCTGGGCCAGCAGGAATTCGATGTTCACCGGTTTGCCGTTGGCGTCGACCATCTTGTCGTCGACAATCCGCCAGCCGGCTTCCTGCAACAGCTGATAAGCCTTGCGCTGCTGCGTGCGGATCATGCCGCTGGCGTCGGTCACCGGGTTCTGGAAGGCCTCGATGAATACCTGTTCGGGGATCTTGCCGCGGAACGGGTCGAGAATGGCCAACTGATCGGCATCCGGCAAACCGGTGGCGGCCATTTCCGAGTTTTCAAAGAAACTGCGGGTGCGCACGTAGGCGCCGTTGAACAGTTGCTTGTTGGTCCATTCAAAGTCCAGCAACAACGTCAGCGCCTGGCGCACGCGCACGTCCTGGAACACCGGACGGCGCAGGTTGAAGACAAAACCCTGCATGCCGGTCGGGTTGCCGTTGGGGATCTGTTCCTTGTTCAGCCGACCTTCGGCAACCGCCGGAATGTTGTAGGCGTTGGCCCAGTTCTTCGCGCTCATCTCCAGCCAGTAATCGAACTGTCCGGCCTTGAGTGCTTCCAGGGCCACGGTGTTGTCGCGGTAGTAATCGGTGGTCATCACGTCGAAGTTGTAGAAACCACGGTTGGCCGGCAGGTCCTTGCCCCAGTAATCCTTGACCCGCTCGTAGCGAATCGAGCGCCCGGCCTTCACCTCGCTGACCTTGTACGGGCCGCTGCCCAACGGCATTTCCAGGTTGCCCTTGTTGAAGTCCCGGGTCGCCCACCAGTGTTTGGGCAGTACCGGCAACTGGCCGAGGATCAACGGCAGTTCGCGGTTGTTGGTGTGCTTGAACTTGAACAGCACGGTCAGCGGGTCTTCGGCGACTGCTTCAGCGACGTCGCTGTAGTAACCGCGATACATCGGCGCGCCGTCCTTGATCAGGGTTTCGAAGCTGAACACCACGTCTTCGGCACGGATCGGATGACCGTCGTGGAAGCGCGCTTCGGGGCGCAGGTAGAAACGCACCCAGCTGTTGTCCGGGGCCTTTTCGATCTTGCCGGCAACCAATCCATATTCGGTGAACGGTTCATCGAGTCCCTGTTTGGCCAGGGTGTCGTAGATCAGCTCGATGTCGCCGGCCGACACGCCTTTGCTGATGAACGGGTTGAGGCTGTCGAAGCCGCCGAAGCCGGCCTGACGGAAGACCCCGCCCTTGGGCGCGTCCGGATTCACGTAGTCGAAATGTTTGAAGTCGGCCGGGTATTTCGGCGGCTCGTTGTACAAGGTCAGGGCGTGTTGCGGCGCGGCGCAGGCCAGCCCGGCGAACAACAGGCCGCTGGCCTGCAAGAGCAGGGCGCGTACGGGTTTCATCGATCTTTCTCCGAAGATTTCAGCCACCACGCGCTCAGGCCCAGCGTATAGGGCGGCGTGGTGACGAAGGCGAACCGGTTGCGGTAGGCCAGGCGGTGATAATTGAGGTACCAGTTGGGAATGATGTAGTGTTGCCATAACAACACGCGGTCCAGGGCTTTGCCGGCGGCAACCTGTTCATCGCGGGTCTGGGCGGCGAGCAGTTGCTCGAGTAAATGGTCAACCACCGGGTTGGCGATGCCCGCGTAATTTTTGCTGCCCTTGACCCCGACCTGGCTGGAATGGAAATACTGCCATTGTTCCAGACCGGGGCTGAGGGTCTGGTTCAGGGTCATCAGAATCATGTCGAAATCGAACTGGTCGAGGCGCTGTTTGTACTGGGCGCGATCCACTGTGCGCAACCGGGCGTCGATGCCGATACTGGCGAGGTTCTCGACATAAGGCTGGAGGATGCGCTCCAGGTTCGGGTTGACCAGCAGGATCTCAAGCGAGAGCGGCTGGCCCTTGGCGTTTTCGACCCGCTGACCGTTGAGCTTCCAGCCGGCCTCCGCGAGCAGGCTCAAGGCCTGGCGCATGGTGTCCCGCGGAATGCCGCGCCCTTGGGTCTGCGGCAGGCTGAACGGCTCGGTGAGCAGTTTGGCGGGCAATTGCTCGCGGTACGGCTTGAGCATCAACCACTCATGACCGACCGGCAGACCGGTGGCCGAGAATTCGCTGTTGGGGTAGTAACTCATGGCGCGTTTGTAAGCGCCGCTGAACAGCGTGCGATTGGTCCACTCGAAATCGAACATCAGCCCCAGCGCTTCGCGCAGCTTCGCGTCGGAGAAAGCCGGGCGCCGGGTGTTCATGAACAGGCCCTGGCTCTGGGTCGGGATCTGGTGCGGGATCTGCGCCTTGATGACATCGCCTCGTCGCACGGCCGGGAAGTTGTAACCGTTAACCCAGTTCTTCGCCTGATGCTCGATGTAGATGTCGAACTCGCCGGCCTTGAAGGCCTCGAACGCGACGTCGCTGTCGCGGTAGAACTCGACTTCCATGCGGTCGACGTTGTACTTGCCGCGATTGACCGGAAGATCTTTGCCCCAGTAATCCTTGACCCGTTCAAACACAATCTGGCGCCCGGGCGTGACCGAGGTCATGCGATAAGGGCCACTTCCCAGCGGCGGCTCGAAGGTGGTGGCCTTGAAGTCGCGACCTTTCCAGTAATGCTGCGGCAGCACCGGCAACTCACCCAGGCGCAAGATCAGCAGTGGGTTGCCAGCGCGCTTGAAGACGAAACGGATGCGCTGCGGGTTGAGCACGTCGACCCGCAACACTTCCTGGAGATTGGTGCGGTATTGCGGATGGCCTTCCTTGAGCAGCAATCGATAAGAGAACGCGACGTCATACGCGGTGATCGGCGTGCCATCGTGAAAGCGGGCTTCGGGGCGCAGGTTGAACACCACCCAGCTGCGGTCTTCGCTGTATTCCACCGATTGGGCGATCAGGCCATAACTGGAGGTGGGTTCGTCGCCGGACGGCGCGTATTGGCCGGTGCCGACCATCAGCGGCTCGTTGAGCTCGTTGATGCCGTACTGCAGGAAATTCGCGGTGGAAACCGGGCTTGAGCCCTTGAAGGTGTACGGGTTGAGCGTATCGAAGGTGCCAAACGCCATCACCCGCAACGTACCGCCCTTGGGCGCTTGCGGGTTGACCCAGTCGAAATGGGTAAATCTGGCCGGGTACTTGAGCGTGCCGAACTGCGCATAACCATGGCTTTCGCTGATCGTCGCACTTGCGGAGGAGCTCAAGGCCAGGCTGATGAGGAGCAGGAGGAGGGGACGCTTCAAGTCAGAGATCCGATCCAGGCGGCTTGGGCTTTGTGGGCCGTACAGTAACAGCTTGTATGGACAGGAAAAAGACGGGGATTTAACGACCCCTTAATTGCCGGGGCAGATCCCTTGTGGAGGCCTGGAAACCTATTTGATCGCTCGTCGTACACAACCCCTGTAGGAGCCAGCTTGCTGGCGATGGTCTCAAGTGCGCCGCGTTTAACCAGATTTCACGCGTTATCGTTAACGACCATCGCCAGCAAGCTGGCTCCTACAGGGTTTGTGTGAACCTGTTTATGGTATTTGGGCAAAAAAAAGCCCCTGAAGTCAGGGGCATTTTTTTAGTGCGGCGAAGCAACCGTCAACATCTGACCCGGCTTCAGCGCCTGGCCGACACGCGGGTTCCAGCGCTTGAGGTGCTGCATTTCAACGTTGAAACGCTTGGCCACGATGTACAGCGAGTCACCTTGCTGGACCTTGTATTGGGTCTGTGGTTTCTTGGTGTCCGTCTTGCTATTCGTCTTGGTGTTGGCGGCCACTACGGTGTTGACGCGTCCGGAGCTGCGCTTGGTCTTGTCCTGCATCACCAGCGTCTGGCCAACCTTGAGGTCCTTGCCAGTCAGCTTGTTCCAGCGTTGCAGGTCTTTTACGTCGACCTTGTTGGCCTTGGCGATGGTGCCGAGGTTGTCACCACGTTTCACGCGGTAGGCGCGTTTGAGGCTGGCGATCTGGGTATCGTCTGCGCCTTCGAACACCGGTTTGAGCGACTTCTTGCTAATCAGCTCTTCGGGGCGCATGGTCGACAGGCTGGCGGTCAGCAATTGCGCCTTGGACGTCGGCACCAGCAAATGCTGAGGGCCGTCCAGAGTGGTGGTGCGCTGCTTGAAGGCCGGGTTGAGCTGGAACAACTCGTCTTCGTCGATATTGGCCACCGCTGCAACCTTGGACAGGTCCATGCGCTGGTTGATTTCGACGGCCTGGAAATACGGTTCGTTGGCGATCGGGTTGAGGTTTACCCCGTAGGCTTCGGGTGCCAGGACCACTTGCGACAGGGCCAGCAACTTCGGCACATAGGCCTGGGTTTCGGACGGCAGTGGCAGGTTCCAGTAATCGGTAGGCAGGCCAAGTCTTTCGTTACGTTCGATGGCCCGGCTGACCGTGCCTTCACCCGCGTTGTAAGCCGCGAGGGCCAGCAGCCAGTCGCCGTTGAACATGTCGTGCAGACGGGTCAGGTAATCCATCGCGGCGGTGGTCGACGCGGTAATGTCGCGACGGCCATCGTAGAAACGGGTCTGGCGCAGGTTGAAGTAACGCCCGGTGGAAGGAATGAACTGCCACAGGCCAACCGCGTCGGCCCGGGAATAGGCCATTGGGTTGTAGGCGCTTTCAATCACTGGCAGGAGTGCCAGTTCCAGCGGCATGTTGCGTTCTTCAAGGCGTTCGACGATGTAGTGAATGTAGAGACTGCCGCGTTCGCCGGCGTTTTCGAGGAAGGAAGGGTTGCTGGCGAACCACAGGCGCTGTTGCTCGATGCGCGGGTTGACGCCCAGGCCTTCCTGCAACTGGAAGCCCTGGCGCATGCGCTCCCAGACGTCCTGTGGAATTTGCGGGCTAGGCTTTTCGCTGAGCCAGATGGGCTTCTGTTTGGCTCGCGCGGCGATATTCGGGGTATGTGCCGCGTCGGTCTGCGGCACATGGCTGGAACAGCCCGCCAGAGTGGCGGACACAGCCACCGCTATGGCTTGAGCCAAGCGGGTCAATGCGTCTGAATTGATGGCTTTACGAATAGATGACGACATTGGCTGGAAGTAAGTTCCGGGCAAAAATGTCGGGCGATTCTAGAAAGCGCACCCTCTGCGGTCAACCATTCAGATTTTTCGCACCAACGGCAAGCCCTCTCAGAACTTATCCTTCCAAGCGCGCAGAGCAGCAAAAACCGCACTCGGAGCCCGGTTATAGGTGCCATTCCGTTCGTCCACTTTTTCTTTAACGGATGTTTCGCCGGTACGCAAAAACGGGTTTGTCAGCTTTTCCAGAGCGATCGACGAAGGCAGCGTGATGATGCCTACTGCACGTTGTTCGGTGACTTTTGCCAGCCGTGCGGCAGTGTGCGGATTACCCGGTTCGACCGCTGCGGCGAAACGCAGGTTGCTCAGGGTGTATTCATGCGTGCAATACACCTGCGTATCCTCGGGAAGGGAGGCGAGGCGTGTCAGCGAGGTGTGCATTTGCTCGGGCGTGCCTTCGAACAACCGCCCGCAACCGGCGGCGAACAGGGTGTCGCCGCAAAACAGCAGGCCCTGATGGTAGTAGGCAATGTGCCCCAGGGTATGGCCGGGAACGGAGATCACCTCGAAGTCCCAACCCAGCACGCTGATACGGTCGTTGTCCTTGAGCGCGACATCCCGCGCCGGGATGGTTTCACTGGCCGGGCCGTAGACCTTCGCGTCCGTCGCTTTTTTCAGCTGCTCGACGCCGCCGACATGGTCGTGATGATGATGAGTGATCAAAATATCACTCAGTGCCCAACCCGGATTCGCCGCGAGCCAGGCCTGGACCGGCGCGGCATCGCCGGGATCGACCACCGCACAGCGTCGCGTGTCGGGGTCTTGCAACAACCAGATGTAGTTGTCGGTGAAGGCGGGCAGGGCACTGATCTGTATCATCGTCGGATTCGCCAAGCGGAAAACAATGGCGCATCTTAGAACTTCCTGGCGCGTTGGAGAATGCAATGACTGATAAAGCGTTCGCTCAGGCTGATCCTGACTGGCTGGCCCTGATCAGCGCGGCCCGTGAATGGCTGTCCGGCCCCCTCGGGCAGTTTCTGCTGGACGAAGAACGACGCATGCTCGAAGACGAGCTGGGGCGCTTCTTCGGTGGCTATCTGGTGCATTACGGTCCTTCGGCCGAGACACCGCCGTCGGCGCCGCAGGTCCAGCGCAATGTGCGGCTGGGTGCGCCATTGCCGGGTGTCGAGATTGTGTGTGAAGAGCAGGCCTGGCCGTTGAGCGAGCATGCTGCCGATGTGGTGGTGTTGCAGCACGGCCTGGATTTCTGCCTGTCGCCCCATGGTTTGCTGCGCGAAGCGGCGAGCAGCGTGCGTCCCGGCGGGCATTTGCTGATCATCGGGATCAACCCCTGGAGCAGTTGGGGCTTACGCCACGTATTCGCCCATGACGCCTTGCGCAAGGCTCGATGCATTTCGCCGTCGCGGGTCGCCGACTGGCTGAACCTGCTGGGCTTCGCGCTGGAGAAACGCCGCTTCGGGTGCTATCGTCCGCCGCTTGCGTCCCCCGCCTGGCAAGCCCGTTTGGCCGGTTGGGAGCGCAAGGCCGGTGACTGGCAACTGTCGGGTGGCGGCTTCTATTTATTGGTCGCGCGCAAAATTGTGGTCGGCCTGCGGCCGGTTCGTCAGGAACGTCGCGAGCCGATGGGCAAGTTGATTCCATTGCCGATGGCCAAGGTCAACCGCCGCAACATCGAGCCGTAACACTTTTTATATTCCCGGCCGGGCGCGTCCCGGCCTCGGGCATCGTCGATCAACGATCGGCGGGCCACCGCATTTTCTGGATAGATTGGCATGAGCGATAGCGTAGAACTCTTCACCGACGGCGCCTGCAAGGGCAATCCTGGCCCAGGCGGCTGGGGCGCATTGCTGGTGTGCAAGGGCGTTGAAAAAGAACTCTGGGGTGGCGAAGCCAACACCACCAACAACCGCATGGAGCTGATGGGCGCGATTCGCGGGCTGGAAGAACTGAAGCGTTCCTGCGACGTGCTGTTGGTGACGGACTCGCAGTATGTGATGAAAGGCATCAACGAATGGATGGACAACTGGAAGAAACGCGGCTGGAAAACGGCGGCGAAAGAGCCGGTAAAAAACGCTGACCTGTGGAAATTGCTGGACGAGCAGGTCAACCGCCACAACGTCACCTGGAAGTGGGTGCGCGGGCACATCGGGCATCACGGCAACGAGCGGGCCGACCAGTTGGCTAACCGTGGCGTGGATGAAGTGCGCGGTTACAAACAAGCCTGACCCGCCCCGACCTCTGTAGGAGCCAGCTTACTGGCGATAGGTCCCGAGACTTGTATTGATCTCGGGGGCGCTATCGCCGGCAAGCCGGCTCCTACAAAGTCGGTGTTCACAGCATCAAAATGGCGTTGGCCAGTTGTTGGTCTGAATACTGATCGCTCAGTCCACCCCGAATCCTCTCAAATGCCGCTTCAATCCGCGCCCCGCGAATCTCCCCGTCACTCGCCACAAACGCTGCCGCATCATCCTTGGCCGCCAGCACAATCTTGTCGTCCTTGAATGATCCGCTCGTGCCCTTGGACGAACTCAAGGTCAGGCTCAACGTGATATCGGTGCTGATTACAAAACTGGTGGCCTGGGCGGTGGTTGCGATCAGGCAACTGCTCAGAACCAGCAGGCGAAGCGTTTGTGTGGTGGTCATGACGAACTCAAATCCATCGGAAACAAGCCGCGCACGCTATCAAGCCGTTCTTTGCCAGACTTTATGAACATTGCTAATGATTGTTAAAAACTGCATGAGCTTCAGTCATTTGCCTGTGCGCACGCCTGATCTCGTGGGCGTGTTAACATCGCCACTTTTGCACGATTGACCCGTTGAGAGCTGAGCACTGATGGCCACCAGATCCGTTGTACTCGATACCGAAACCACCGGCATGCCGGTGACCGACGGCCACCGGATTATCGAAATCGGTTGTGTCGAGTTGATCGGTCGACGCCTGACCGGCCGGCATTTTCACGTTTACCTGCAACCGGACCGCGAGAGTGATGAAGGCGCCATCGGCGTTCACGGCATCACCAACGAATTCCTGGTGGGCAAGCCGCGCTTCACTGAAGTGGCTGATGAGTTTTTCGAATTCATCAAGGGCGCGCAGCTGATCATCCATAACGCGGCGTTCGACGTTGGCTTCATCAACAACG
Organism: Pseudomonas sp. GM60; assembly: GCF_000282415.1. Classification (NCBI taxonomy): domain Bacteria; kingdom Pseudomonadati; phylum Pseudomonadota; class Gammaproteobacteria; order Pseudomonadales; family Pseudomonadaceae; genus Pseudomonas; species Pseudomonas sp. GM60. The sequence continues at coordinate 15,136 of NZ_AKJI01000048.1, read as the reverse complement.
AATTCGCCCTGATGGGCCAGCACGATCGTGCGGACATCACGCAACACTGCTCGATCCTCGACACCCTGATGATGGCCCGGGAACGTCACCCGGGGCAGCGCAACAGCCTCGACGCCTTGTGCAAACGTTATGGCGTCGACAACTCCGGTCGTGAACTCCACGGCGCCTTGCTCGACTCCGAGATTCTCGCCGACGTTTACCTGACCATGACCGGCGGCCAGACCAGCCTGTCGCTGGCCGGCAATGCGTCCGACGGCAACGGGTCTGGTGAAGGGGCGGACAACTCCGCTACGGAAATCCGCCGTTTGCCGGCCGATCGCCAGCCAACCCGTATCATCCGCGCCAGTGAAGATGATTTGGCGCAGCACATGGCCCGTCTGGAAGTCATCGCCAAATCCGCTGGTGCGCCATCGCTGTGGCAGCAACTGGCCGAGGCTGAAGCTCAGGCGTAAATCTCGAGATAGACACTAACCTGTAGGAGCCGGCTTGCTGGCGATTGCGGTGGGGCAGTCGATACGTTCATCGCCTGAACGGACGCCATCGCCAGCAAGCCGGCTCCTACAGGGGCATGCGATCCACCAATGATATCGATGACCCATTTCGGGGCATTGCACTCGCCACAAGCGCCTCAACCCTCTACCCTGAGGTTATTGGCAGGCTACGGACTGCCGCCTCAGGACTCTGAGCCCCATGTATAAAGATTTGAGATTCCCGGTCTTGATCGTCCATCGCGACATCAAGGCCGACACGGTTGCCGGTGATCGGGTGCGTGGCATCGCCCGGGAGCTGGAGCAGGAAGGTTTCAGCATTGTCTCGGCAATGGATTACACCGAGGGGCGGTTGGTCGCGTCGACCCATCATGGCCTCTCGTGCATGTTGATCGCCGCCGAAGACCCCAGCGCCAACTCCCATCTGTTGCAGAACATGGCCGAACTGATCGGTCTGGCGCGGGTGCGTGCGCCGGATTTGCCGATTTTCGCGCTGGGCGAGCAGGTGACGCTGGAAAACGCCCCGGCCGATGCAATGGACGAGCTCAATCAGCTGCGCGGCATTCTCTATTTGTTCGAAGACACCGTGCCGTTTCTGGCGCGGCAGGTCGCGCGAGCCGCGCGCAAATACCTGGATGGCCTGCTGCCACCGTTCTTCAAGGCGTTGGTGCAACACACCGCCGACTCCAATTATTCCTGGCACACGCCCGGCCACGGTGGCGGCGTGGCCTATCACAAGAGCCCGGTGGGGCAGGCGTTTCACCAGTTTTTCGGGGAAAACACCCTGCGTTCGGACTTGTCGGTGTCGGTGCCGGAACTCGGTTCGCTGCTCGACCACACCGGCCCTCTGGCCGAGGCGGAAGCGCGAGCGGCGCGCAACTTTGGCGCCGATCACACCTTTTTCGTGATCAATGGCACCTCGACGGCCAACAAGATCGTCTGGCATTCGATGGTCGCCCGCGATGACCTGGTGCTGGTAGACCGCAACTGCCACAAGTCAGTGCTGCACTCGATCATCATGACTGGCGCGATTCCGTTGTACCTGTGCCCGGAACGCAACGAGCTGGGGATCATCGGCCCGATTCCGCTGAGTGAATTCAGCCGCGAATCGATTCAGGCCAAGATCGACGCCAGCCCGTTGACCAAGGGCCGTGCGCCCAAGGTCAAACTGGCGGTGGTGACCAATTCGACCTACGACGGGCTCTGTTACAACGCCGAACTGATCAAGCAAAGCCTGGGCAACAGCGTCGAGGTGCTGCATTTCGATGAGGCCTGGTATGCCTATGCGGCGTTTCACGAGTTTTTTGCCGGACGTTACGGCATGGGCACTGCGCGCAGCGCGGACAGCCCGCTGGTATTCACCACCCATTCCACCCACAAACTGTTGGCGGCGTTCAGTCAGGCCTCGATGATTCACGTCCAGGACGGCGGTGCGCGGCAACTGGATCGCGACCGCTTCAACGAAGCGTTCATGATGCACATCTCCACGTCGCCGCAGTACAGCATCATCGCCTCTCTGGATGTGGCGTCGGCGATGATGGAAGGCCCGGCAGGTCGCTCGCTGTTGCAGGAGATGTTCGACGAAGCCCTGAGTTTCCGTCGGGCACTGGCGAATTTGCGTCAGCACATTGCCGCTGATGACTGGTGGTTCTCCATCTGGCAGCCACCGTCGGTGGAAGGCATCGAGCGCGTGGTGACGGAAGACTGGCTGCTGCAACCCGATGCCGACTGGCACGGCTTTGGCGGCGTGACCGATGACTATGTGCTGCTCGATCCGGTCAAAGTCACGCTGGTGATGCCGGGCCTCACCGCCGGCGGTGCGTTGAGCGAGCGCGGGATTCCGGCGGCGGTGGTCAGCAAATTCCTCTGGGAGCGCGGGCTGGTGGTCGAGAAGACCGGGCTCTATTCATTTCTGGTGCTGTTCTCCATGGGCATCACCAAGGGCAAATGGAGCACGTTGCTGACCGAGTTGCTGGAGTTCAAGCGCAGTTATGACGCCAACGTCAGTCTCGTGACCTGCCTGCCCTGCGTGGCGCAACAGGAAGGCGCGCGTTACAAGGGCATGGGGCTGCGCGATTTGTGCGATCAACTGCACGCCTGTTACCGCAGCAATGCCACGGCCAAACATCTCAAACGCATGTACACCGTGTTGCCGGAAATCGCCATGAAGCCGGCTGACGCTTATGATCATCTGGTGCGTGGCGAGGTGGAAGCAGTGTCCATCGATGCACTGGACGGCCGCATCGCCGCGGTGATGTTGGTGCCGTATCCGCCGGGGATCCCGTTGATCATGCCCGGCGAACGTTTCACCGAGTCGACCCACTCGATCATCGATTACCTGGCGTTTGCCCGCACGTTCGATAGCAGTTTCCCGGGATTTGTCGTTGATGTGCACGGCTTGCAACACGAAGACGAGGGCAATGGACGGCATTACACCGTCGATTGCATCAAGGAGTGAGGACCTTTCCCAGTATGCAACCGGTCATGAATCCGAAATACCCAGGGCTGTCGGTTCGCGTTGCCGACGACGGCTTTGCGGCTTACATCTGGGGCAGTGATTTCAGTTTTGAAGTCACGGCCTATGTCGCCGCCGAAATCGGCAAACCGATGGAGCAATGGGCGGTCACGTCAATCACCCCTTACCGCAAGTGCTATGGCATCGATCCCGAGGAATTCAGCAGTTTCCGCGACGCCGCCGACAGCGCGATTTTCATGGCTTATCTCGATGATGAGCCGGTGGGCCACCTGGTGGTCAGCACCAACTGGAACGGCTTTGCCCATATCGATGAGTTGGCGGTCCACGCGCCGGCCCGTCGGCATGGCGTGGCCAAGGCGCTGCTGGATGTGGCGCAGTTCTGGAGCCGCAAGAAAAAACTGCCGGGCATCATGCTAGAAACCCAGAACAACAATCTGGGCGCGTGTCGGCTGTATGAGCGCTGCGGTTATGTGATGGGGGGTGTCGATCATCTGCGCTATCGCGGCATCGACCCGAACACCGCCGAAATCGCATTGTTCTGGTATCGATTATTCGACAATCCGCTGGAAAGCCCGATCAGTTCGCCAACATCGCCACGGCTTGTTCCGTGACGATGTCCAGCAGAGCCTGAAGAGCAGGGGAAGGCTCGCCGTTCTTCAGGGTCAGGGCGTAGACGCTGATCGGCACGGCGGGCGCCAGCGGGCAGGCATCCAGGCCGGCGGATTTGGCCCCGAGCGCGGTGAACGGGTCGACAATCGCCAGGCCTTCACCGGCTTCGACCATGCTGCGCATCATCTGGTGAGTCTGAACCCGGGTGTGAATCACCGGGGCAGGGCGCAGGGCGTGCAGTTTGTTGTCGAGTGCCGGGCTCAGCGGATCATGACCTTCCAGGCCGACCATCGACTGCCCCGCCAGGTCTTGCAGCGAAATGTACTTCTGCTTCGGTTGCAGCCAGCCATGGGGGGCGAGCAGCTGGAGTTTGCCCTGGGCAATCACCTGGCAATGAATATCGGCGTGGTCGGGGTCGTGCAGGCTCAGGCCCAGATCGCTTTCGCGCAGCAGCAGGCTTCTGACGATGTCGCGGGTGGGTTGGCTCAGGAGGCTGCAAGGCACGTCGGGGAGACGCCGACGCAACGCCGCGATGCTCTGTGGCAACAACTGTTGTGCCAGGGGCGGCGTGCAAATGATGCGAAGGGGTGGGGCCTGGTATTGCTTGAGGCTGCTGGCCAGTCGCAGGACCGGCTCGAGCGCATCGTAGACGTGGGCGATTTCGACTTGTAGCTCCCGCGCCTCGCGCGTGGCTTGCAAGCGTCCACGCACGCTGGAAAACAGCATGAAACCCAACTGACTCTCGGCGTCACGCAGAATACCTTCGACCTCGGCCACTGGCAGCTGCAGCCATTCGGCGGCGGTGCCAAGGTGACCGGTCTGCAGGAGCGCCTGGATCACTTCGATATGACGTAAACGCATGCGTGAAGTCCATGTTCAGCAGGTGAGGGAGTCAGTGGCTGAATCCTAACCCAAGTCCGCGCATAAGACTTCTGCTCATAACGCGAGGTTATGAGGCGACGCTGGCTTCGGGTTCACGAATGAGGGTGACGCCCGATTGCACCAGCAGAAACTCGTTCTCATCAAGCTTGTTGACGCGATCGCCAATGGCCAGCTTGTAAGTGGTGACAGCGGTGAGGCCGTCTGCCGAAGGGGTGGATTCCTGGAACTCATGCACGGAATAGACACGGCCTTCCGCGTCTCTTGCATGGAACTGACTGACGAGTACTGCTGCCATCTGCTTAGAACCTCTGGAGATAAATCACTCAATTTGCGGTTCTGTAGACCGTGGTTGGGCGAGGTAAGTTTTCCTACAGGAAAAAAATAGTCAGGGGCGGCGTTTTTCAGTCGCCCACTGCTTGAATCGTCATCTATAACTACAAGCTCTTTCCATCGGACAGTCGAGAATCTTCCATGAGCAATGTCTACACGATCGCCGTTCTGGTCGGCAGCTTGAGAAAGGAATCGATCAACCGCAAGGTGGCGTTGGCCCTGGCCGATCTGGCACCTGCAAATCTCAAGCTCAACATCGTCGAAATTGGCGACTTGCCGCTCTACAACGAAGACATCGATGGCGAATCACCGCCGGCAGCCTACAGCACTTTCCGGCAACAAGTGAGTTCATCCGACGCGTTGCTGTTCGTCACCCCGGAATACAACCGTTCGGTTCCTGCGCCGTTGAAGAACGCAATCGACGTCGGTTCGCGTCCGTATGGCAAGAGCGCCTGGGGTGGCAAGCCGGGTGCGGTCATCAGCTGTTCACCGGGGGCTATCGGCGGGTTTGGCGCCAACCATCATTTGCGCCAGTCCATGGTGTTTCTCAATGTGCCTTGCATGCAACAACCGGAAGCCTACTTGAGCGGTGCCGGTTCGGCCTTCGATGAAGCGGGCAGATTGTCCGAGACGGTGAAGCCGTTTTTGCAGAGTTTCATCAATGCTTACGGGCAGTGGGTCGAGCAGCATAAGAAAGTCTGAATATCACTTTGATAGCCGCTGCCGAATGCAGGCTCGGCAGCGGCGGCATCAAACAATCGTTTCCAGACTTTGCTTTACTGGATATTCGAAATTCCATATATTCACGCCTCGTTTGTCCGGAGGCGTTTCCCTGTATGTCCGACTCTTACAGTCCCGTCGATGTTTTCAAGGCCCTGGCCGATGACACGCGCAGCCGTATCGCGCTGTTGATCGCCCGCGAAGGCGAGTTGTGCGTGTGCGAGTTGACGGCCGGGCTGGACTTGAGTCAGCCGAAAATTTCCCGTCACCTGGCGCTCTTGCGCAGTAATGGCCTGTTGGCGGACCGCCGTCAGGGACAATGGGTGTTCTATCGCCTGCACCCGGACCTGGCGCCTTGGGTCGTCACTCTGCTGCACGGCGCGCTGGCTGAACATCAAGGCTGGCTGGCTGCCGATGTCGCACGCCTTCAAGCCATGACCGATCGACCTGTACGTTGCTGTTAATCCCTGATTTCTGTTGAAGGCTGCTTTGCATGCTCATTGCGTCGTTGATTTTCCTGCTGACCATCACCCTGGTGATCTGGCAACCCAAAGGCCTCGGTGTCGGTTGGAGTGCGGTGTTCGGCGCCGTGCTGGCGCTGATTTTCGGTGTGGTGCACCTCAGTGATATTCCGCTGGTGTGGCAGATCATCTGGAACGCCACCGGCACTTTTGTCGCGCTGATCATCATCAGCCTGTTGCTGGATGAGGCGGGGTTCTTTGCCTGGGCGGCACTGCATGTCGCGCGGTGGGGACGGGGCAGTGGGCGCAAGTTGTTTGCCTATATGGTGCTGCTCGGCGCGCTGGTCTCGGCTTTGTTTGCCAACGACGGGGCGGCGCTGATTCTCACGCCCATCGTGATTTCCATGCTGCTGGCGTTGCGCTTTTCCCCGGCGGCGACCCTGGCGTTCGTGATGGGCGCCGGGTTTATTGCCGACACTGCCAGCCTGCCATTGGTGGTGTCGAATCTGGTGAACATCGTTTCCGCCGACTTCTTCCACATTGGCTTCAATCGCTACGCGGCGGTGATGGTTCCGGTCAACCTGGTGAGCGTTGCGGCGACACTGGCGGTGTTGATGTGGTTTTTCCGGCGCGACATTCCCAAGGATTACGATCCTGAGCAACTGGAGCATCCGTCCAGTGCGATCCACGACAAGGCGACGTTTTATGCCGGTTGGGCGGTGTTGCTGATCCTGCTGATCGGGTGTTTTGCGCTGGAACCGCTGGGTATTCCCATCAGCGCCATTTCGGCGGTGTGCGCGGCGTTGCTGCTGGCCATTGCTGCCCGAGGCCACAAGATTTCCACGCGCAAGGTGCTGAAAGAAGCGCCGTGGCAGATCGTGATTTTCTCGCTGGGCATGTATCTGGTGGTCTACGGCCTGCGTAACGCCGGGCTCACCGGGTATCTGGCGGGTTGGCTGGACGGTTTTGCCGGTTACGGCGTCTGGGGCGCGGCCATGGGCACGGGTGTGCTGACGGCGCTGTTGTCGTCGATCATGAATAACCTGCCGACGGTGCTGATTGGTCTGCTGTCGATTGACGCGAGTCAGGCGAGCGGAGTGGTGAAGGAGGCGATGATCTACGCCAACGTGATCGGCAGTGACCTGGGGCCGAAGATTACGCCGATTGGCAGTCTGGCGACGTTGTTGTGGCTGCATGTGCTGGAGCGCAAGAGCATTCGGATCGGCTGGGGGTATTACTTCAAGGTCGGGATTGTGTTGACGGTGCCGGTGTTGTTGGTGACGTTGGCGGCGTTGGCTGTGCGGTTGTCCGTTTAGACCGCATCGACCCTATCGCCGGCAAGCCGGCTCCTACAGGACTTGTGAGCAACTGTAGGAGCCGGCTTGCCGGCGATGACGTCCTCCCGGATACCGCAAATCTCAACCCCCACCCGGCACATTCGGCCAAAGGTCCGCCACCAGAAACAACCGCTCCGCTTCCTCCCACTCCCCATTGGCATTCTCGATCAACCGCACCAGCAACTGCGCCGGCGCCAGCGGTTCCAGATCGCTCAGCCACGCTTGCAGCTGTTGCGTGCTCCACGTCTGCTCGGCCGGGTAGTGCGCCGGTGCCAGCCAGGCATGGCGGGGCAGGGGTTGCCAGCGACCGAACGGGCGCTGCGTGACAAAATCATTCCAGTCCTTTTGATGCAGCCAGCTACCGCGCAAATGCTGCGGGTGCGCACCGCTTGGGGCTTCGGATTGCCCCGGCCACGGATAAAGCAGATAGCCGCCCAGCCACAAATGCGCACTGAACTGCTGGATGTCCAGCGCCGCCAGGACCTCGCGGCTCTCCGGTCGCGCGGAAATCGGCAGCTGATGCTGGCTCAGGTGCGCCAGTTTGCGGTCCAGCCGATCATGGCAGCCCGGCCCCAGCCATTGCGCGGTGTTATGCCCCGCGCCATTTTGCGGGCCGAGGTAAAGTTTGATCGCCAATTCCAGGTGATGCACGCCGTCGCGATCGCGCAGCAGCATGTCCAGTTCGCCCAGCGTGTGGCCTTCGCGACGGATTGGCATGTTCGCGGCAATCAGATCGATGCCCGGTGCATGGCGCACCGCGTATTGCCACAGCCGTTCGTAATACAGACCCAGGCGCCGGGTCCGGGCCTGGGCCAGCCAGTGCAGCAAGTCGTAGCTGTCGTGATCCAGTTGCCGTAGCCAGAGTTCCAGCCGTTCCGGCGCCTGCACCCAGTCACTGCCGGCCAGTGGATGGCGTTGCGGCCACGGCGTGACCTCCAGCATCGGCGGCGCGAGGATGACCCAGGCCAGGTCGCGGACCTCGGGGTGGCGCAACTGGTGGGGTAACTGCAGCAAATCGGGAAATAGGATCATCTTGCGAGCATAGCCCTAAACCTGAGTGCGCCCTTGTGGCTGAAAGGATTTTGTCTATCCCGCGCTTTCGCCCATAATCGTGGTTTTCGCCGTCGCAAACCGTAGGGGCACCATGGAGCAATTTCGTAATATCGGCATCATCGGTCGCCTGGGCAGTTCGCAGGTGCTGGATACCGTCCGCCGACTGAAACGGTTTCTGCTCGATCGTCACCTGCACGTGATCCTCGAAGACACCATCGCTGAAGTCCTGCCAGGTCATGGCCTGCAAACTTCGTCGCGCAAGATGCTCGGTGAAGTCTGTGACATGGTGATTGTGGTCGGCGGTGACGGCAGCCTGCTTGGCGCCGCACGCGCACTGGCCCGACACAATATTCCGGTGCTCGGCATCAACCGTGGCAGCCTCGGTTTCCTGACCGATATTCGCCCCGATGAACTGGAAGTCAAAGTCGCCGAAGTACTCGACGGCCACTATCTGGTGGAAAACCGCTTCCTGCTGCAAGCCGAAGTCCGCCGCCACGCCGAGGCCATTGGCCAGGGCGATGCGCTGAACGATGTGGTGCTGCACCCCGGCAAATCGACGCGCATGATCGAGTTCGAGTTGTACATCGATGGCCAGTTTGTCTGCAGCCAGAAGGCCGACGGCCTGATCGTCTCCACGCCGACCGGCTCGACCGCGTACGCGCTGTCGGCGGGCGGCCCGATCATGCACCCCAAACTTGACGCTATTGTGATTGTGCCGATGTACCCCCATACCTTGTCGGGTAGACCGATTGTGGTCGATGGCAACAGTGAGCTGAAAATCGTCGTGTCCAAGGATATGCAGATCTACCCGCAAGTCTCCTGTGACGGGCAGAACCACTTCACCTGCGCGCCGGGTGACACCATCACCGTGAGCAAGAAAGCGCAGAAGCTGCGGCTGATTCATCCGCTTGACCACAATTACTACGAAGTCTGCCGGACCAAGCTCGGCTGGGGCAGCAAGTTGGGGGGTGGAGGCGACTGATGCTCGATCCCGCGCGAAGTTATGACCTTATCGGTGACGTGCACGGTTGCGCCCTGACCCTTGAGCACTTGCTCGACCTGCTCGGTTATCACAAACAGGCCGGCGTCTGGCGGCATCCGTCGCGCATGGCGGTGTTCGTCGGTGACATCATCGACCGCGGCCCGCGGATTCGCGAGGCGCTGCACATCGTCCACGACATGGTCGAGGCCGGCCAGGCGTTGTGCATCATGGGCAACCATGAATTCAACGCACTCGGCTGGAGCACGCCAGCGCCGCCGGGCAGCGGCAAGCAATTCGTCCGTGAACACACGCCGCGTCATGCGCGCCTGCTGGGTGAAACCCTGACCCAGTTTGAAGACCATCCCGCCGACTGGCATGACTTCCAGCAATGGTTCTACGAACTGCCGCTGTTTGTGGATGCCGGGCGTTTTCGCGTGGTCCATGCCTGCTGGGATTCGGGCCTGATCGAGCCGCTGCGCGCGCTGTTTTCCGATGGCTGCGTCGATGAACATTTCCTCCAGGCCTCGGCCGTGCCGGGCAGTTTTGCCTGCACCGTGTTCGACCGTTTGCTGCGCGGCACCGACATGCGTTTGCCTGACGGGTTGACCATGACCAGCGGCGATGGCCTGACGCGCTCGTTCTTCCGCACCAAATTCTGGGAAGACGACCCGCAAACCTACGGAGACATCGTGTTCCAGCCTGACGCTTTACCGGAACCCGTGGCCCGGACGCCGCTGTCGTCCACCGAGAAAAACACCTTGCTGCGCTATGGCGTTGACGAGCCCTTGTTGTTCGTCGGCCACTACTGGCGCAGCGGCAAACCGGCGCCGATCCGCCCGAACCTGGCCTGCCTGGATTACAGCGCGGTGCTTTACGGCAAGCTGGTCGCCTATCGACTGGACCAGGAAACCCGGCTCGATCCGCACAAATTCGTCTGGGTCGACGTCGAACGGCCGGAGGCACTGCGATGAGCGCCGTGGCCGTTTTACGCCTGCCACTGGCGGTGGATCTGAGCGGGTTCGTCAAACTGCTGCAACGCATGCAGGTGCCGCATCGGGTCAGCGAAGAGCAGGGCGAGCAGGTGCTGTGGGTGCCCGCCAATATCAGTGAAGACGTGCGTGCGTTGTACGAGCGTTTTCCGGCGGGTGATCCCGATCAGCAACTGGACATCCCGGTGGCGATAACCACGAAGCGTCCCGGTTTCGTCGAGCAATTGCGCCACGCCAAAGCGACGGCGGCGGTGCTGCTGCTGAGCCTGATCGTCGGTGCGGTGACGCTGTTGGGCGAAAACCTCGACACGATGCGCTGGTTGACCTTCCTCGATTTTCGGGTGGTCGGCGAATACATCCATTTCACGCCATTGGCCGAAAGCCTGGCAGCGGGGCAGTGGTGGCGTCTGGTGACGCCGATGCTGATCCACTTCGGCATCCTCCACCTGGCCATGAACGGCATGTGGTATTGGGAACTGGGGCGACGCATTGAGTCGCGTCAAGGCGGCATCAACCTGATCGGCCTGACCCTGCTGTTCGCCCTGGTGTCGAACTACGCGCAGTTTTATTTCAGCGGCCCGACCTTGTTTGGCGGGTTGTCCGGCGTGCTGTATGGCCTGCTCGGGCATTGCTGGATCTTTCAGCTCCTGTCGCCAAGCCGCGCTTATCGACTGCCTCGCGGGGTGCTGGTGATGATGCTGGTGTGGCTGCTGCTGTGCCTGTCCGGGCTGGTCTCGATGATCGGCTTCGGTGAAATCGCCAACGCCGCCCACGTCGGCGGGTTACTCATCGGATGCTTCACCGGTTTGTTGGGTGGTTTGTACAACCGCCGTAAACTGGCCGCCTAAAAAAGTTATGTAAGTTCGGAGACCTTGATGTCCTCTTTTAACGAAATGATCAAAAACATCACCCCCGATATCTACCAGAGCCTGAAACTGGCGGTGGAAATCGGCAAATGGTCCGACGGTGGCAAACTCACCGCCGAGCAACGCGAACTGTCGCTGCAAGCGATGATCGCCTGGGAAATCCAGAACCTGCCCGAAGACCAGCGCACCGGTTACATGGGCGTGCAGGAATGCGGCTCGAAGTCGATTGAAGTGCCAAATATTTTGTTCAAGTCGGATGCCATCCATTGATCGAGATTGGCCGCGGTGCAATCAGTAAAATGTCGGCCCGCCTGGACGGGTCCGACGTGCAGTACGCGTTTCGTCTGGACGATGTCGAAGTGCCGGTCAACCCGTTGATCGGCACCACGGTACGTCTGGAATACCTGGGGGCGATCCACTGCTGCCATTGCGGACGCAAGACCAAAACCAGTTTCAGCCAGGGTTACTGCTACCCGTGCATGACCAAACTGGCGCAGTGCGATGTCTGCATCATGAGCCCGGAGCGCTGCCACTACGACGCCGGCACCTGCCGTGAGCCGGAGTGGGGCGAGAAGTTCTGCATGACCGATCACATCGTGTATCTGTCGAACTCGTCCGGGGTCAAAGTCGGGATTACTCGCGCGACCCAACTGCCGACGCGCTGGATCGACCAGGGCGCTCGTCAGGCGTTGCCGATCATGCGTGTTGCGACCCGTCAGCAGTCAGGCTTCGTCGAAGACCTGTTCCGCAGTCAGGTGGCGGACAAGACCAACTGGCGTGCTTTACTCAAGGGCGAAGCGGTTTCGGTGGACCTGGCCGAAGTTCGCGATCAGCTGTTTGAAAGCTGCGCCGAAGGCCTGCAAACCTTGCAGGAACGATTTGGTCTGCAGGCGATCCAGACTATTAGCGATGTCGAGCCGCTGGAAATCCGTTATCCGGTGGAGCAATACCCGGCCAAAATCGTCAGCTTCAACCTGGACAAGAACCCGATTGCCGAAGGCACGCTGCTGGGAATCAAGGGCCAGTACCTGATCTTCGACACCGGCGTGATCAATATTCGTAAATACACGGCTTATCAGCTCGCCGTGCATCAGTAAGGACTCCAGCATGCGCACCGAACAACCGAAGATGATCTATTTGAAAGACTATCAGGCGCCTGAGTACCTGATCGACGAGACGCACCTGACCTTCGAGTTGTTCGAGGACCACAGCCTGGTCCATGCGCAACTGGTGATGCGCCGCAACCCTGAGCGTGGCCCGGGCCTGCCACCGCTGGTGCTGGACGGTCAGCAACTCGATCTGCTGTCGGTGACCCTGGCCGACCGCGAACTTACCGCTGCCGACTATCAGTTGACCGAGAACCATTTGACGCTGCATCCGGCCAGCACCAGCTTCACGGTCGACACCAGCGTACGCATTCACCCGGAAACCAACACCGCGCTGGAAGGCCTGTACAAGTCCGGCACGATGTTCTGCACCCAGTGCGAGGCCGAAGGCTTCCGCAAGATCACCTATTACCTCGACCGCCCGGACGTGATGAGCACGTTCACCACCACGGTTGTCGCGGAACAGCACAGCTACCCGGTGCTGCTGTCCAACGGCAACCCGATTGCCAGCGGTCCTGGCGAAGACGGCCGTCATTGGGCAACCTGGGAAGACCCGTTCAAGAAACCGGCCTACCTGTTCGCATTGGTGGCCGGTGATTTGTGGTGCGTCGAAGACACCTTCACCACCATGACCGAGCGCAACGTGGCGCTGCGCATCTACGTCGAACCGGAAAACATCGACAAGTGCCAGCACGCCATGAACAGCCTGAAGAAATCCATGCGCTGGGACGAAGAAGTCTACGGTCGTGAATACGACCTGGACATCTTCATGATCGTTGCGGTCAACGACTTCAACATGGGCGCCATGGAGAACAAGGGCCTCAACATCTTCAACTCCAGCGCCGTGCTGGCTCGCGCCGAAACCGCGACCGACGCCGCGCACCAGCGTGTGGAAGCGATCGTCGCTCACGAATACTTCCACAACTGGTCGGGCAACCGCGTGACCTGCCGGGACTGGTTCCAGTTGTCGCTGAAGGAAGGCTTCACCGTGTTCCGCGATTCCGGTTTCTCCGCCGACATGAACTCGGCCACCGTGAAGCGCATCCAGGACGTGGCTTACCTGCGTACTCACCAGTTCGCCGAAGACGCAGGTCCCATGGCTCACGCCGTGCGCCCGGACAGCTTCATCGAGATTTCCAACTTCTACACCCTGACCGTGTACGAAAAGGGCTCGGAAGTGGTCGGCATGATCCACACCTTGCTCGGCGCCGACGGTTTCCGTAAAGGCAGCGACCTGTATTTCGAGCGCCATGACGGCCAGGCCGTGACCTGCGATGACTTCATCAAGGCCATGGAAGATGCCAACGGTGTCGACCTGACCCAGTTCAAACGCTGGTACAGCCAGGCTGGCACGCCGCGTCTGGCGGTGAGCGAGTCCTACGACGCAGCAGCGAAAACCTACAGCCTGACGTTCCGTCAAAGCTGCCCGGCGACCCCGGACAAGGTTGAAAAACTGCCGTTTGTGATCCCGGTTGAATTGGGCCTGCTGGACGCCAAAGGCGCGCCTGTTGCCTTGCGCCTGTCCGGCGAAGCCAGCGCCCAGGGCACCTCGCGCGTCATTTCGGTGACCGAAGCCGAACAGACCTTCACCTTCGTCGATATCGCTGAGCAACCGCTGCCTTCGTTGCTGCGCGGCTTCTCGGCGCCGGTGAAACTGAGCTTCCCATACAACCGCGACCAACTGATGTTCCTGATGCAGCACGACAGCGACGGTTTCAATCGCTGGGATGCCGGTCAGCAATTGTCGGTGCAAGTGCTGCAAGAGCTGATCGCCCAGCAGCAGAAGGGCGAGAAACTGGTGCTGGATCAGCGCCTGATTTCGGCCTTGCGTACCGTGCTGTCGGACGAGTCGCTGGATCAGGCAATGGTCGCCGAAATGCTCTCGCTGCCGGGTGAGGCGTATCTGACCGAGATCAGCGAAGTGGCTGACGTCGACGCCATCCACATCGCTCGCGAGTTTGCCCGCAAGGCATTGGCAGACGGTTTGTTCGATGCGTTGTGGTCGCGTTACCAGGCCAACCGCGATCTGTCGAAACAAACCCCGTACATTGCCGAAGCCGAGCACTTTGCCCGTCGCGCCTTGCAGAACATTGCGCTGTCGTACCTGATGCTCAGTGGTCAATCGCAAGTAATGGCGGCGACGCTTGAGCAGTTCGAGACCAGCGACAACATGACCGAGCGCCTGACGGCATTGGCGGTGTTGGTGAATTCGCCGTTCGAAGAAGAAAAAGCCCTGGCGCTGGCCGGTTTTGCCGAGCACTTCAAGGACAATCCGCTGGTCATGGATCAGTGGTTCAGCGTTCAGGCGGGCAGCACGCTGCCGGGTGGGCTGGAGCGGGTGCGTCAGTTGATGCAGCATCCGGCGTTCAACATCAAGAACCCGAACAAGGTGCGGGCGTTGGTCGGTGCGTTTGCCGGGCAGAACCTGATCAACTTCCATGCGGCGGATGGTTCGGGGTATCGCTTCCTGGCGGATCTGGTCATCGAACTGAACGGGTTCAACCCGCAGATTGCTTCTCGCCAACTGGCGCCGCTGACGCGCTGGCGCAAATACGACGATGCTCGTCAGGCGTTGATGAAAGGGGAGCTGGAGCGGATTCGTGCTTCGGGTCAACTGTCTAGCGATGTGTTTGAAGTGGTCAGCAAAAGCCTGGCCTGAGTGTGGCTTTGGAACCTGTAGGAGCGAGGCTTGCCCGCGAAGGTTGTGTGTCGGGCGCGTTTTTTGATGGTGTGCATATCCATTGCTGCGGTAACGGCTGCTTATGGTTTCGCCCTTACGGCGAGTCCCTTTTCCAAACGCCGAAAAGGAACCAAAAGGCTTTGCCCCTGACGTACGG